>JABSSV010000067.1 GCA_013213875.1 Lysobacterales bacterium | reverse complement strand
TCGGACTCAACCACCTGCACGCGGTTCGGCGCTGGCACAGCGAACGCCCCGGGGTGAGCGCGCCTGTGATGCAAACAACCGAGCGGGTAAAACGCATGGGCATCCGTCGCATTCGCCATATGGCGAGGCAGGATGTCCCGATGATTCCGGGCATAACGCTGATAATTCACGACTCTTTCCTGCTGCCCGTTACAGCAGCGCTGGCACCCTACTTTGAGGAGGTGATACTGGTGCAGTGGGAGGATCTGGACGCGCCCCGGTTTCAGCGTTTGCTGGCAGAAGCAGACCGGGTACTGCTGCAATCCGTTGACCGCGTAGCGTCACAGCGCCAACAGCTGGGTATACCGCGTTTATTCGCGCCAGAACCGCCCGTTCGGAACTAAAAAACCCGGCACGAGGCCGGGTTTTCCAGAAGTAAAATCACCAAGGATTACTCCAGATCGAGGAAGCTCCGCAGCTGCTCGGAGCGGGTCGGGTGACGCAGCTTGCGCAGCGCCTTGGCTTCGATCTGACGAATGCGCTCCCGGGTCACGTCAAACTGCTTGCCCACCTCTTCCAGCGTGTGGTCCGTGTTCATATCGATGCCAAAGCGCATGCGTAGCACTTTGGCCTCCCGCGGCGTCAGACCGGAAAGCACATCCTGCACGGTGCCGGTCAGACCGGAACCGGTCGCACTGTCCACCGGCGAGGCGATATTTGCATCCTCGATAAAGTCACCCAGATGCGAGTCCTCGTCGTCACCGATGGGCGTCTCCATGGAGATCGGCTCCTTGGCGATCTTGAGCACTTTACGCACCTTGTCCTCAGGCATCTCCATGCGCTCGGACAACTCTTCCGGCGTCGGCTCGCGGCCCATTTCCTGCAGCATCTGGCGGGAAATACGATTGAGCTTGTTGATGGTCTCAATCATGTGCACGGGAATACGAATCGTGCGCGCCTGATCCGCGATGGAACGGGTAATGGCCTGGCGAATCCACCAGGTCGCATAGGTGGAGAACTTGTAGCCGCGACGGTATTCGAACTTGTCCACCGCCTTCATGAGGCCGATATTGCCTTCCTGAATCAGGTCCAGGAACTGCAGGCCGCGGTTGGTGTACTTTTTGGCGATAGAAATCACCAGCCGCAGGTTGGCCTCCACCATCTCCTTTTTCGCGCGACGTGCTTTGGCCTCGCCAATGGACATGCGTCGGTTGATGTCCTTCAGCTCCGCAATGGTAATGCGGTAGGAGCCTTCAAGGTCAGCCAGCTTTTTCTGCACTTCCTTGATATCGTCGGCGTTGGCTTTCAGCGCGCTGACCCACTTCTGCTTACCTTTCAGCACCGGCGTCAGCCATTTTGGATCCGCTTCCATGCCGCTGTAGCTTTCCACGAAGGTGCGCTTGGGCATTTTCGCCTGCACCACGGCCAGCTGCATGATCATGCGCTCGTGGTCGCGCTGCTTGGATACGGCAAAGCGTAGCTGGTCCACGAGATGGTCCACCATCTTCGGCGGCAGCTTGAAGTGCATGAACTCGTCACCCATCTCGGCCAACAGAGCCCGGGCTTTTTCGTCTTCCGGGCCGTTCTTGTCGACCAGCTTCACGTAGCGCGCGTTCTTCTTGCCCAGCGCCTCGAAACGGGCCACCACTTCCTCGATATCCGGACCGGTTGGGCCTTCCTCTTCCGCCTTGTCGTCCTCATCGTCTTCATCTGAGGGCTTCTTGGCTTGGGGGATCGGCTCTTCCGGCGCGTGCGGATCAATAAAGTCCGTAAACAGTTCCGTCAGACGCTGGCGGCCTTCCTGATAGGTGATGAAGGCTTCCAGCAAAATGGCGAAGGTGCCGGGGAAGCGCGCCAGCGAGGCATGCACCTGCTTCAGGCCTTCCTCGATACGCTTGGCAATGGCGATCTCGCCTTCCCGCGTCAGCAACTCAACGGTGCCCATTTCGCGCATGTACATGCGCACCGGGTCCGTGGTGCGACCAATTTCCGTTTCCACGGCCGCCAGGGCCGCCGCCGCTTCTTCAGCCGCCGTATCGTCGTCGGCATCGCTGGAGGCGGAATCGTTGAGAATGAGCGAATCGGCGTCCGGTGCTTTTTCATGCACGGAGATGCCCATCTCACTAATCATGTTGATGATGTCTTCGATCTGTTCCGGATCGACGATGTCATCAGGCAGATGATCGTTCACCTGCGCATAGGTCAGAAAACCCTGTTCCTTCCCTTTCGTAATCAGCTCTTTGAGCTGTGACGTTTGATTTTCGTTCATACCTGTTCCGACCGTTAATGCCTAACTATAGACGTTACCCACCGAACCGGCGCAGGCCGGATTCGGGTTTTGACCACGGGTCAGCTTTTACGCCCGCGAAGGCTGTTTTTGAGTTCTTGTTCTTCTGCCAGCAGTGCACGATAGCGTGCCTTTTGCGCATCATCCATGGTACCGCCTCGCTGCAGACCGTGCAGGCTCTTTTCCACCGTTTTCAGCCGCAACTGGGCCAGGGCATCTCGGAACTCAAACGCAAGCCGCTCGGGCTCGCCGGGTAGATTCCAGACGGCAAGTTTAACCAGGTGGGTATAGGCCTCGTGATCGCGCAATAATTCCATTAGCTGAGCAGTCGTCAGATTGGGGCGCTGGCGGCAGAAGTCAACCAGTTCCCGCAGCAGCGGCAAGCCCGGCAGGTCAGAATCCTCCAGCGCTGCCAGCGTTCCGGCCTCACTCACCAGCTGCGGATGCTGCATGAGCAGAGCCAGTGCCAGTCGCATGGGCGTGCGCTGCTGCGCCGGCGGCGCGCCTACCCGGCCACTGGATCGCGGCTCCGTGCGCGCTTTCGGTTCCGAAGCCAAGGGCTGCAGACGATGGCGCGCGAGCGACTCCAGCCGCTCCAGCATCATGTCCTGAAAGACCCCCTCCGGCAGTGACTCCAGATGCGGTCGGGCCAGCTGCACGAGTTGTGCGCGGCCGTCGAGGCTGTCCATGTCCACATCTGCCATAAGGCGGTCAAAGAAGAAGTCCGACAGGGGCTGGGCCTCCTGCAGCAAGGCGCGGAATGCTGCCTCACCTTGGGCACGGATCAGGCTGTCGGGATCTTCGCCATCGGGCAAAAAGAGAAACTTGGCCTGCTTACCCGGCTGCAGCTTGGGCAGGGTGGCCAGCAGGGCCTTCCAGGCCGCCTTGCGGCCTGCCGCATCGCCATCAAAGCAGAAAATGACCACATCGGTAGCGCGCAGCAAGATCGCCGCCTGATCCGACGTGGTCGCTGTGCCGAGTGTCGCCACGGCGTTCGGAAAACCAAACTGGGCCAGCGCCACCACGTCCATGTAACCTTCCACCACCAGTAGCGGCTCGTCCCGCGATGCGCGTTTGCGCGCCAGCCACAGGCCGTACAATTCACGACCCTTGTGAAACAGTTCGGTCTCCGGCGAGTTGAGATACTTGGGGCCGTTGTCGGTGATCGCACGACCGCCGAAGCCGATAACGCGCCCGCGGCGGTCATGAATGGGAAACATGATGCGATCGCGAAACTTGTCATAGACGCCGCGATCGCCTTCGCTCAGCAGGCCACCGCGCTTGAGCAACTCCCGCGTCTCCGGCGTACCACCAAACTGCTTGAGCAAGCCATCCCAGCCCGCCGGCGCATAGCCAATACCGAAATCGCGGCAAACCTCGCCGGACAGGCCACGCTGCTTCAAATAGTCCACCGCCGGGCTATGACCTTTCAGCGTTTGCTGGAAATGACTGGCCACGTTCTGCATGAGATCCAGCAGGCCATCGCGGGGGCGTGAGGGTCGGCCACCCTCGCCCTGAGGCACTTCCACGCCGGCCAGTTTGGCCAGATCTTCCACCGCGTCGCGGAATTCCAGCCCCTCATATTGCATCAGGAAACCAATGGCGGAGCCGTGGGCACCACAGCCGAAGCAGTGATAGAACTGCTTGCTCGGGCTAACGGTAAAAGACGGGGATTTTTCGTTATGAAAGGGGCACAGGGCCTGGAACTCGTTGCCGGCGCGCTTGAGGGGCACCCGCCGTTCGATCACATCGACAATATCGGTGCGCGCTAGCAGGTCTTCAATAAATGCATCGGGAAGGCGTCCCGACATCTCAGGCGTTCAGGCGGGCTCGTACGGTGCCAGAGACCGCTTTCATGTCCGCGCGGCCGGCCACCTGATCTTTCAGCAGGCCCATGACCTGCCCCATGTCGCGCATGCTGCTGGCACCCGACTCCGCAATGGCGGCGTCGATAAGCGCGGCCAGCTCTTCCTCACCGAGCGGTTCGGGCAGATAGTCGGACAACAGAGCCAGCTCAAAGCGCTCTTGTTCAGCCAGGTCGTCGCGACCGGCTTTTTCATACTGTTCCAGCGACTCACGGCGCTGCTTGGCCATCTTATCGAGCACCGCTGTCACGCCAGCGTCATCCAGCTCGCTGCGGCTATCCACCTCAATCTGCTTGATAGCGGCCGCCACCAGGCGCAAGGCACCGAGCCGCGCCTTGTCGCGCGCGCGCATGGCGTCTTTAACGTCCTGCTGAATGCGTTCTTTCAGTGACATGGTATGCGGTTCTCAGACCCGCCTCGGGGCCAGCCCTGCTGTAGACAGCATGCTGCTGACGGGCGCCAGACAGCAACTACCCAATGGCAGATCAGTACAGACGCTGCCGGCGATTGGCCTCACGCGCCAGACGACGCAGATTGCGCTTCACCGCTGCGGCCGCTTTGCGCTTGCGTTCCTGGGTGGGCTTTTCGTAGTACTCACGACGACGCGTTTCAGCCAGCACACCAGCCTTCTCGCAGGAGCGCTTAAAGCGGCGCAGCGCGTACTCAAAAGGTTCGTTTTCGCGAACTTTAACGTTGGGCATAACAACTCCAAAAATATATAACCGGCCCATATCGGGCGTAGCCCGCTATTTTAACGCGATTCCTACCAGACGTGCAAAGCCTGTTTACGCTTTAAACGACACTCTGCCTGCCGACCCGTCCATCGCGGCGCGGATCACCCGCACCGGCCAGCGCACCGTCCGGGCCGCGCTCTACGGCGTGCACCCCGCCAAAGAAGTGACAGTGCGACGGCCAGGCCTCAAAGCGGGGCCAATCGGCCTTCAGCGCTGCTACGGCCGGAGCGGAAAAACCGGCCTCGAAGGACAGCTGCTGCCCTTCCAAATGGAGCCGCGGCGCTGCCACCGCCTGGCGCAGGCTGGCCTGGCCCCGGAGCCGGTGCAGCAAGACCTGCGCGATGGCGCTGCGAATACGGTTGGAGCCGCCACTGCCTAAGGCCAGCTCCGAGCCATCGGCAAAGCGCACCACCGTCGGACACATCATGGATGCGAGGCGGCTATTGGGCTGCCAGCGATGAAAGCCCTGGGGATTCAGATCCTGTTCTCCCAGCATGTTGTTCATCATTACACCCGTGTGGGGAATCACATAGCCGGTACCCTCGCCGTTCGACGTGGTCAGACTGACCAGGTTGCCAGCGGCATCTGCCACACTTAAATGTGTGGTGCCGCGGCTGAACAGGTCCGCAGGCCTGGCCAGCGCTCGCAGCGCAGCCAACTGTGGCGCGTCCAGCGCCGCCTCCAGATCCGCCAGTTCTCGCTCATCGCGCAGGGCATTGGTCTGCGCCATGGCACCGGCGAGGGCGCGGCAGGCGAGGGTCTCATCATCAAACTGCGACAGCAGCGGGGCCAGCAGGCCCAGAGTCAGGGCAATCAGCGTGCCGCCCGGTGACGGGGGCGGGTTGAGATAGAGTGTGGCACCGGCCTGCTGCACCGTAAGCGGACGGCGACAGACCACCTGGTAAGCGTCAAGATCATGCTGCGTCAACAGGCCGCCGCGGGCCGCACAGTCGGCCACCAGCTGTTGTCCGGGCTCGCCCTGATAGAAACCGCCCGCACCCTCGCGCACCAGCAGCTCCAGCGTTTCAGCCAGGTCCATATTGCACACCCGTTCGCCGGTCCGGGCCGGCCGCTCCGGTGCGCCCTGCGGCGCGACCAGCGCGGTAGCCGCCGGTGAAATCTCGATAATGGACTGGAGCACATGGTTCAAATTGGCCTGATAGGGCGTCATGATGACGCCCCGCCGCGCCAGGCTGATCGCCGGCGCCAGAATCTCCGCCATAGGCAGACTGCCGAGGCGCTCGTGTACGGCAAACAGGCCAGCCACCATACCAGGCACCGCCATGGCGCCAAGCCCCACATGGAACTCCTGCTTGGCGGTGCCGAAGTCAGCCAGAATGGGATAGAAATCGAGCCTGTCCATGGCTTGCTTTTGCGCCGGCGTCTGCACAAAGAAGTCAAACAACACCGGCGCCTGCCCGGCCGGCCGCGCCATAAGATAACCGCCGCCGCCCAGGCTGGTGAGCATGGGCTCGCAAACGGTGGACGCGGCCAACGCCGCCAGCGCTGCGTCAAAAGCATTGCCACCAGCGGCCAGCACCTCACAGGCCGCTGCCGAGGTGTCGGCGTGCCCCGAGGCAACGATACCCGCCGTTCCTGCGCCTGTGGCCATCTGCACGCCTCAAAAGAGAAAGAGCCGCAGTGTAAACCAAGCCAAGCCTTTTCACCTTCCAGGGGCCGCTTGCGTTACCATGCCCTTCCCTGCACCGAACGGCGATAAAACCCGAACGAAGTCATGCGCGTACTGGGCATTGAAACATCCTGCGACGAAACCGGCGTTGCGCTCTACGACAGTGAGCGCGGCCTGCTGGGCCATGCGCTCCATTCGCAGGTCAAAACCCATGCGGCCTATGGCGGCGTGGTGCCGGAGATTGCCTCCCGTGACCATGTACGCAAACTGCTGCCTCTGGTGCAGCTGTGTCTGCAACAAGCCGAGCTGGAGCGCGGTGACATCGACGCTGTGGCCTACACCGCGGGTCCCGGCCTCATCGGTGCGCTGCTGGTAGGGGCGTCCACGGGGCGAAGCCTGGCCCTGGCACTGGGGGTCCCGGCGCTGGCGGTTCACCATATGGAGGGACATGTGCTGGCGCCGATGCTGGAAGATGAGGCACCGGATTTCCCCTTCGTGGCATTGCTGGTTTCTGGCGGGCACTCCATGCTGGTGGAAGTGCGCGCCTTGGGCCGCTATGAATTGCTCGGCGAGACCCTGGATGACGCCGCCGGCGAGGCTTTTGACAAAACCGCCAAACTGCTCGGCCTGGGCTATCCCGGCGGTCCGGCGCTGGCCAAGAAAGCCCTCGAGGGTGATCCGGACCGTTTTTCATTCCCCCGCCCCATGGTGAACCGCCCCGGTCTGGACATGAGCTTTAGCGGCTTGAAAACCCATACCCGAAACCTCTACCGCGAGCACGCCGGAACGCCGAACGTGGAAGCGCATATCGCCGCCGGCTTTCAGCAGGCCATCGTGGATACGCTGGCGATCAAATGCCGTCGCGCCATGCAACAAACCCGCGCGCAGCAGCTGGTAATTGCCGGTGGCGTGGGGGCTAACCAGGAACTGCGCCAACGGCTGCGCGCCGATGGGGAACGCTATGGCTGGGGCGTGGCCTACCCACGTCTCGCCTTCTGCACCGACAACGGCGCCATGATCGCCTATGCGGGCGCCCAGCGCCTGCTCGCCGGAGAGCATACGGAATTGTCCATCGACGCCCGCGCGCGCTGGCCCCTGGACCAACTCGCGCCGCCCATTGCCCCCGCCTGAGGACCCCTTGATGCACGACCGCGTTTTTATTGAAGACCTGCAAATTGAAACGGTGATTGGCGTCTATGACTGGGAGCGCACCATCCGCCAGACCGTGGCCCTGGACCTGGAGATGGCCTTTGATATCACCGCCGCCGGGCGCAGTGACCATATTGATGACACGCTGGACTACAAGGCGGTCTCCAAGGGTCTGATTGATCTGGTAGAAGCCAGCGAGTTCCAGCTGGTCGAGGCCCTGGCGGAACGTTGTGCCGAACTGGTACTGACGGAATTTCCGGTCAGCTGGCTACGCCTCAAACTCAGTAAGCCCGGGGCGGTTCGCGGTTCCCGCGCCGTCGGCGTCATTATCGAGCGCGGGACCCTGCCCGCATGACGGAGACGGTCTATCTCGGCATCGGCAGCAATGTGCAGCCGGAACGGCATGTGGGTATCGCCGTTGAACGGCTGGCCGCGCAGTTTGGAACACTGCGTCTGTCGCCCCTGTACTGGTCACCTTCCGTGGGTTTCACAGGCCACGACTTCATCAACGCGGTAGCGGCCGTCGAGACCACCATGGCGCCGCTCGCAGTACGCGACTGGCTGCGCGCGCTGGAAGATGAGCACGGCCGGCAGCGGGACGTGCCTAAATTTTCGGACCGAGTGCTGGATGTCGACATTCTGTTGTTCGGCCAGCGCATTCGCACGGAGCAACCGCTGATTTTGCCGCGCGGCGAAGTCTTCCACTTTGCCCATGTGCTGCGTCCGCTGGCTGAGTTGGCCCCGGAGCTGACCTGTCCCGGCGACGGTCGTCGCTTTGCGCAGATTCGCAGCGATGCGGCACTGGATGAGAGCGGGCTGCGGCAATTGACGCCCGATGAAATCCCCGCGGCGCAGCCCTATCTGATCTGAACCGGCTTCAGATATTGAGACTGCGGCCCCCGTCCACGGCCAACACCTGGCCCGTGACATAGTGCGCATCCAAACCCAGAAAACAGACACTGGAGGCAATGTCCTCGGCCTGCCCCGTGCGCGCCATGGGAATCCGCGCCAGTACCTGCGCCTGTCCGGCCTCGCTGCTATCACCCTCAGGCCACAGGATGGCACCCGGCGCCACGCCGTTCACCCGAATGTCCGGCGCCAGCTCCAGCGCGAGGCTCTTGGTCATCATTTCCAGTGCCGCCTTGGCCATGCTGTAGACCGGATAAGCCGGCATGGGGCGTCGCGCATGGATGTCCAAAAGATTCACAATGGCGCCGCCTCGAAGCAGCGGCAACAGCGCCTGGCTCAGGAAGAACGCACCGCGAACATTGCTGCCCATGAGATCTTTCCAGGCTTCCCCAGTGACTGTGCCCAGCGGCGTGGCATAAAAGCGCGAGGCATTATTAACCAGCAGCCTCAGACTCAAGCCCCGGGCCAGCAAGTCCGCCGCCATGGCTTCCGCCGCACCCGGCGCGGCCAGATCAGCCTGCAACACCTGCACGCTGCCAGGGCGCTGGGCCAGCAACTCCGAAGCCAGCGCATCAGCCTCGGCGCGGCTGCCGTGGCAGTGTATGAACACGTTCAGCCCCCGCCCGTGCAGCGTACGGACGATAGCCGCGCCAAGACGCCGCGCGCCACCGGTCACCAGGCACCAGCCGGTGGACTTTGCCCCATCGCTCATCGACACTGTCTCCATGCACGCTTCTGATCCGCGCCTCATCCTGCCCGAACCACCCGCTGCCCTCAAGGCGCTGAGCCATGAACTGCGCGAGCGCCTGCTCATACGTCAGCAGCAACAGGGATTTCTCAGCTTTGCCCAGTTCATGGAGGCCGCGCTCTACGAACCGGGACTGGGCTACTACAGCGCCGGGCTGCCCAAGTTCGGCGCCCAGGGCGATTTTGTTACGGCCCCGGAGCTGGGCCGGCTATTCGCCAGCTGCCTGGCCCAGCAAACTCAGGCCGTGAGTCGCCAGCTCACGGGGCCCTGGGACGTGCTGGAGCTGGGCGCAGGCAGCGGTCAGCTGGCCGCCGACTTTCTCAGAGCCTGCACACCGGAACACGCGCCACAGCGCTATCGCATCCTTGAGCGCAGCGCAGACCTGCGCGCCGAACAGCAGCGCCGGATCGCGCGCTGTGTGCCGGACTGGCAGGACCGGGTTGAATGGCTGGACGCGCCCCCGGCGCAGGACTGGCAGGGCGTACTGCTGGCCAACGAGGTGCTCGACGCGCTGGCCGTGGAAGCCTTTGCCGTTCGCCCTGACGGGCTCATGCAACGGGGCGTGCACATCACCGCCGACGCCCTGAGCTGGACCGAGCGCCCGGCACCAAAGGCCCTGCAGGACGCGCTTGCACAGCGCCAGAAACGGCTGCCCGCGCCGCTCGCCGTTGGCTATGAATCGGAGCTTTGCCTCAGCCTCAGCCCGTGGCTGGCCAGCGTGACCGACACCTTGCAGCACGGCATGGCGCTGTTTATCGATTACGGCTACCCGCGCGCGAGCTACTACCATCCACAGCGCAGCGCGGGCACGCTGGTGGCTCATTATCAGCACCGGGCTCACTTCGACCCCTTCTTCTGGCCGGGCTTGCAGGATCTGACGGCATTTGTGGACTTTACCGCGCTGGCCGAGGCCGCCGACGACACGGGGCTTGAAGTGGCCGGCTACTGCAGTCAGGCCTGGTTCCTCATGGCCTGCGGCATTGACCAACGACTGCAGGAACAGGCAGCGGACACACCCATGGCGCAGCGCGCGCTGGCCCACGAATTGCGCGAACTGACCTTGCCGGAAGCCATGGGCGAAAAGTTTCAGCTCATGGCCCTCAGCCGGGGGCTTGAAGAACCGCTGCCCGGCTTTGAGTTGCAGGATTTGCGGGGCGAGCTATGAGTCGCAGCCTGCGCTTCCAGCGCAGCTGGATAGCCATTGGCATGGCGCTCACGAGTGCGGTGGTGGCGCTATCGCTCATCGCCGTGGGCCAGGCGGTGCCGGTAGCCGGCGGCGACAAGGTCAGTCATCTTCTGGCTTACGGCGCGCTCACCTTCTGGTGGGGCATGGTCTATCCGCAGCAACGCTGGCGCTGGGCTGCCGTGCTTATGCTACTGGGTGTGGTGCTGGAACTGGCGCAAGCACTAACGCCCTATCGCACGCTGGACTACCAGGACATGCTGGCCAATGGCACCGGCATCGCCCTCGGTCTACTGCTGCTGGCAACGCCCCTAAGCGGCCTACTGGCCCGCTGCGACCAACTGCTCAGCGATCGCTTCGCGCCGCGCCAGCCGTAAGGCCTGGCCCAGCGCAGGACCCTGTATGCCCTGAGCCTGCAGCGCGCGTGCGCTGACGCCCGCAGCCGCTTCCCGGGCCGCAAGCAGCAGCGAGGCGGGTGCGTAGGGCGCATCCTCCGCCAGCTCACCCCGCGCCCGTGCGATCGCTTCACAGGCCAGGAGAAACGCGTCCAACTGCGGCTGGCGAAAGGCATCCAACGCTTCCAGCAATTGC
This sequence comes from Lysobacterales bacterium, assembly GCA_013213875.1. Lineage (GTDB taxonomy): Bacteria > Pseudomonadota > Gammaproteobacteria > Xanthomonadales > SZUA-36 > Marinihelvus. The sequence continues at coordinate 6,685 of JABSSV010000067.1, read as the reverse complement.
ATGACCGCTTCCGCATCACCATGCGGGAGCGCCTGACACGCCGCTTCCTGCGCACACAGTTGCAGGGCCAGACGACGCTGCTCATTGGACACGCGAAAACGATCACAGACGGCCTCAAGCAACGGCAAGCCGGCCTGCTCATGCCCCCGATGATCAGGGCGCTGTGCCAACGGCGTCGACGCCTTGCCCAGGGCATGCAGCAGCACCGCCAGCGTGACCGATTCACTGGCACCCAGACGCGCACATTGACTGAGGCCACGTAGCACCTGCGCACCGGCGTCATCATCGCGACATTGCCGACTGCTATCGGCAACCCCAAACAGGGCATCCAGTTCGGGCAGCACTGCCCGCAAACCGTGGCAGGCGCGCAGTGTGCTGACGAAACAGGCCGGATCGGCGCTGCCCATGGCCTTGCGCAATTCCGTCCAGGCCCGCTCCGGCACCAGCGTATGCAGCTCACCGGAATCGGACAACTGCTGCATCAGCGCCAGCGTGTCCTCGTGCACACGAAAACCCAACGGCGCGAAACGGGCTGCAAAGCGGGCCACGCGTAGCACCCGCAGCGGATCCTCGGCAAAAGCAGGCGACACGTGCCGGAGCAACCGGGCGTCCAGGGCAGCGCGACCACCGTAAGGGTCAATCAACCGATCGTCCGGATCGCGTGCCATGGCATTGATGGTCAGATCCCGGCGCAGCAGGTCCTGCTCAATCGTGATTTCGGGATCAAAGGCCACCTCAAAGCCGTGATAGCCACTACCGGCTTTGCGCTCGGTTCGAGCCAGCGCATACTCCTCCCCCGTATCGGGATGAAGAAACACCGGGAAGGAAGCCCCCACCTGTCGGTAGCCTTGCGCTTTGAGGGCTTCCGGCGTGCTGCCGGTAACCACCCAGTCACGCTCGGTCACGGGCAAGCCCAGCAGCGCATCACGCACCGCGCCACCCACCAGGTAGGTGACCGCTGTCATCAGGCGTCCCGGCTGCGCCGCGATTTGTTCAGGCGTTGCTGCCGTGGCGACGGGCACAGATAGTCCGGCACCACACTTTCGATACTGCGTGGCTCAATGCCCAACTGGGGGAGTATGTTGTTACTGGTGACGTTATCGCGCTGCAGGGAGCGGTAGTTATCGGTAGAAAAGGGTTTGCCCGGCACAAAATCCATGATTCTGCCCTGCAAGCGGGCTACCGCGTCGGGCAGACCCGGCACCCATCGGGACAGGCCCAGGGTAGCGGCGGTCCAGCGCACCAGTTCCCCCAGGGTGTAAACCGTGGGACCACCCAGTTCCCAGGTGGCGCCGATCGCATCTTCACGCTCCAGCGCCTGCACCATGGCGGTCGCCACATCGCCGACCCAGACCGGCTGCAGGCGACTCTCAGCACAGGCCAGGGGTAGCGCAGGCGCCAGGCGTAAGAGCGTCGCGAAACGGTTGAAGAAACCGTCGCCGGGTCCAAAAATGACCGACGGACGCAGTAGCGTCACGTCCAGACCACTGGCTTTCAGTAGCGCTTCCGCCTCACCCTTACTTTGCAGATAAAAACTCTCGCCCTGGCCGGCGTTGATGGCGCTCACATGCAGGATGCGCGACACGCCCGCTGCCTGACAGGCCTCGATCACTGCGGCCACCAGTTCCACATGAACGCGCCGAAAGCCGGCGCCATCAAAGCCGGATTCATTCAGGATACCGGCCATGCTGACGACCACGTCGGCGCCGGAAAAATGGCGCGCCAAGGCGTCTTTCTCGTAAACATCGGTCTGCTGCAGGCGCACGCCGGGAATCAGCTGCAAGTCTTCGAGACCCGCCTTGTGCCGCGTGAGCAAGAGATTTTCATGACCCGCCTCGCCAAAGGCCTGGGCCACATGCCGGCCGAGAAAGCCGGTGCCGCCAACGGTAATAATGCGCATGGTTCTATGGGGTGTCAGCCGGTGCCGCGCTGGGCCCAGTCCGACACACAACCTCCGTGGTCCTGATCTGTTGCATGGTAGCCGAATCCATGGCCGGCATACGGCTACTGACTCGCGTTATGGGATTTTGCAACCGCCAGTCATACAAAGTCGTGAAGGCCAATACGCGCGGAATATAGTCCCGCGTTTCATGATAGGACAGGGTCTCTGCCCAACTGGCGGCGTCCGGCTGCTGGCGCGTGGTCAACCATCGCTCCAGCACCCTCGGCCCGGCGTTATAGGCCGCCGCTACGGCGACCGGATTGTTCTTGTTGGCATCCATCAGTTCGCGCAGATAGCGAGCCCCGAAACGAATGCTGGTGGCCGGATCATAGAGGGCTTCAGGGCCGCCGTAGGACAGGCCATGGCGGGCAGCCAGGGCGCGGGCCGTGGCTGGTGTCACCTGCATGAGGCCACGCGCGTTCGCAGAGGACCGTGCACGGGGATTCAGCGCACTTTCCGAACGCATAAGACCCAATAGAAAAGCCGGCTCCAGATCGTTGCCACTGGCCGCCGCCATGATCTCCGCTTCATAAACTACGGGAAAACGCCAGTCGTAGAACTGCAGCTCACCGCTATCACCCAGGGCGTAAACCACACGATCATGCCAGCCCTCTCGCCGGGCCAAACCGGCGGCCACCTTGAGCTGGGCCACGGGCAGGTCCCGGGTGGCAGCAAACCACTCGCTGCGGCCCCAGTCATCGAGCCCGGCCCGCTCCAGTTCCAGGGCCCGCGCGAAGCGCTCGGACCCCGCCAGCGCATCGATTTCGTCCGCCTGCACGGACGGCGACCTAGGGCAGATTGAATAGGGCAACTCCAGCGCATCAGCGGCCAGAAAACCATAGTAGTTGGCCTTGTCAGCGAGCGCTGTCAGTGTGGCCTGCGCTGCTGCCTGATGCCCCTCCTGGGCCTGGGCCCGTGCCCGCCAGTAGCGCCAGCGGTCCTTATCAGCGCTATCCGCGGATAGCCCCGCAAGCGCCCGCTCCAAACCGGCCCAGTCCTGCTCAGCCAGCGCCACGCGGGCCCACCATTCATGCAGCTGGTCATCCCGATAAGCGGCTGGCACCTGTTGAATCAATGCCGGTGCTGCAGGCTCCAGAGCGACGGCGGCCATCAGTGCCACTTCGCGCATGGTGTCCTCGCGCAGTGGCGACGGCCAGTTGAAATGGGCTTCCAGCGGCGCATACAGGGAAAGTGCGCGCTTTCCATCCCGGCGCGCCAGCCGCTGCAGGGACACCGCAGCGATCATGGAGGTCAAGGCATCCACGCGCCAGCTGAGTGCCCGGTCGAGACGCGCATAGCCGCTGGTGGCAAGTCGCTGCCAGCGTTCCAGCCAAACCTGTTCGGCGGCGGGCACGAAGCGGGCCAGATAGCGCGTGAGGTCTACATTACCGGCTTCCATGGCCAGTCGAATGCGCTGCCAGGCCAGGTCCCGGTCAATGGCACCCTGCGACTGCAGCCAGGCAAACAGGGGATCACAGGCCTTGGGCTGGCTTTTCCCCACGAGCCACAGAGACTTTGCCGCGGCCAGTACGGACTCAGTCTCACCGCCGGCCAGCCGGGCCCGCGCCGTGTAACAACGCAGTTCCGTGTTGTTGCTGTCCGCGGCACCAAACTGCAATAGCGGCTCCCAGCGGCCTTGGCGTCCCAGTGTCTTCAGCCAGGCCGCGCGCAAACCTGGCGCAAACGCCCAATTCTCGTAGGCTTGGAGAAAGGCCGCCATCTCCTCCGGAGCTGCAGAGGCACGTCGATGGCGCAGGTCTTCGTATTGCCAGTAAGGAAACAGGGAGTAATCCCGCAGCTGGGGCCCCAGCGCGTCAAAACGATCCCGCGATCCGGACCGGGCCGAGGCCCAGGCTTCCTGGAACAGGGGACGCAATTGTTCGTCCGGCCCAGCCAGTGCGGACCCAGCGGGTTGCAACACGGTGAACAGCAGGCACAGACCGGCGCCCGCCATGGTTTGCAGCTTCAAGAAACGCCCGCATGTCCCCCGCCATTTCATAGGATCACGATAGGCAAAGCTGCCGACAGCGGCAAGGCCTGTGGCAGAATTCAAGCGCGATGGCATGGACGGGTGGATGACAAATGATCGAATTCCTCTTGATAGGACTGGCAGCGGGTTTTGCGGCCGGCTTCCTCGGCATTGGCGGTGGAATGGTTATCGTACCGGGCCTGATCTGGCTGTTCAGCCGCGACAGCGCCACGGCCAGCCAGGCCAGTCACCTCGCGGTCGCCACCTCCATGGCCACCATGCTGGCCACATCCTTAAGCTCCATCGTGGCGCACCATCGCCGCGGGGCCGTGCGCTGGGATCTGTTTAAAAAGCTGGCACCGGGTCTGGGGCTGGGCGCCGCGCTGGGTGCCGCCCTGGCAGATCAACTTTCCTCGCCCCAACTGACCCGGGTCTTTGCGCTGTTTGCTCTACTGGCTGGGCTCCAGTTGGTTCTGGGCCGCAGCAGCGAGCGGCAGCGCCCCTGGCCCGGCCCGGCCCGTACCGGAATGGTCGGTGGCGTTATTGGCGCCATCTCCAGTCTGGTCGGCATTGGTGGCGGCAGCATGACCGGGCCCTGGTGCATGTGGCATGGACTGCGGGCGCAGCATGCGGTGGCAACGGCAGCCGCCTGCGGATACCCCATCGCACTGGTGGCCACGGCCAGCTATCTGTGGCTGGGCCCGGGGGAGACAACGGGTGGTGGTGCGGTGCTGGGCTATGTGCACTTGCCGGCGCTGGCGGGCATCGCCGTGGCTGGCGTGGCGGCAGCGCCGCTGGGGGCCTGGGCGGTGCACAAAACACCGCCGCAGCGGGTGCGGCAGGTGTTTGGCGGCCTGTTGTTACTGGTGGGCGCGCGGCTACTGCTGGCCGGCGCCTGACGCGTGCGCTGCTGGCGCTTATTCGGCGATGGCTTCCGGCACGGCGGCGGCTGCGGCCATCCGCGCCTGCTCATCAGCCACCAGCGCGTCCACGATCGCCAGCATGGTACCCCAGCTGTTGACGGCACCACCGACTGATACGCGATAGCGGTCATTAACCAGCATGCTCGGCGTACCGGAGATACCGGCGTCGCGCACGACCTTTTGTTCGTTCTTCATGCGCATGTCCACGGCGAAGGACTTGGAGGTCGCGAGGAACTTGTCCGGCGCCACCCCATAGTTGGCGTAAAAATCGGCGATCTGTTCCATGCTGCGCATCTGCCGGCGCTCTTTCCACAGGGTGTCCATCATGGCCACATGCGCTTCTTCGGCCACACCCAGCATGCTGGCGGTCACGTAAGCACGCGCGTAAAGGCTCCAGATGGCGCGGCCAAACTCCACCGGAATTCGCGTCAGCTCAACGTTCTCGGGCTTGCGGGTTTTCCAGGCCTGCACATAGGGCTCAAAGGTCGCGCAATGGTTACAGAGGTAGGAAAACACCTCGGTGACGCGTACGCCATCCACCGGTGTCACCTCCGGACCCGCGATCTTGTGGTAATGAACGCCTTCCTGGTAGGCGCCGATCTGGCCCTGAGCAAAACCCAGCAGCGGTGTCCCCAGCAGCGCCAGGGCAAGCATCACTTTCTTCATAAGATTCTCCTGAAAAGCAAGCAGTCCGACCACGACCGACGCGCAGGGTTCACTGCGCGCGGTACAGGCCCTGCAGATAGCTGGATACGGCGTTGATGTCTTCATCCGTCAGTCGGCGAGCTACCCCCACCATAACGGCGCTGGCCGCATCGTCCTCGCCCCAATTGTCGCCGGCGCGGTATTTGTTGAGCATGCTGGCCGTATACGTGGCGTGCTGCCCTGCTACCCAGGGATAGCCGGCCAGCGGATTGCCTTCCCCGGCCGGTCCGTGACAGGCCATGCAGGCTGGAATGCCTTCTTTCGCATCACCGGCGCGGTAGAGCCTTTCACCACGAGCCACCAGCGCCTCGTCAGCCGCTCCCGGGCTGATGGTCTGACCCGCAAAGTAGGCCGACAGGTCCGCAATATCTTCATCGGTCAGGTTTGCCACAATGCCCATCATCTCCGGCACCGGGCGCTGGCCGTCACGAATTAGCGTGATGTGCCGGTTTAAATAGGCTTCGTGCTGACCTGCAATTTTGGGCCACATGGCCACGGCACTGTTACCGTCAGCGCCATGACAGGCCGCACAGGTTGCTGATTTTTGTTCGCCGGCAGCGGCGTCGCCCTGGGCATGCACGGTGGGAGCCAGGAACAGGCACAGGCCTGCTAGGGCGCCAATTAAAGCTTTCATTATGGTGTCTCCGGGCCCCGGCAGGGCGCTTGGTGCTTCAAACAATCGGTCCAACGGTGCGCTATTATCCCGATTTCGACCCCTTCAATCCAGCCATAGACGCCTTTAGGGACGATCTTGATGAATGACAGCGCCGCAGCTGCGAAAAGCAACCCGAATCCTTTCCGTCAGGCCGAGTATCTGCTGGCGGCCCATCACCTGCGCCAACTGCCCTTTGATGCGGGCTTTGAGGTCGCGATTGCTGGTCGCTCCAATGCCGGAAAATCCAGCGCGATCAATGTTTTGACCGGACAAAAATCCCTGGCCCGCACGAGTAAGACACCGGGTCGCACGCAGCAAATTGTGATTTTTCAACTGGACGAACAGCGCCGGATCGCGGACCTGCCCGGCTATGGCTACGCAAAAGTGCCACTGGAGCTGAAAGCGCACTGGCAAGGCGTGATGCAGCAATACTTCGAGACGCGCGGGTGCCTCAAGGGTGTGGTGCTGGTCATGGACATCCGCCATCCCAT
>JABSSV010000066.1 GCA_013213875.1 Lysobacterales bacterium | reverse complement strand
TGGTGATGCCGGGTGACAACGTTCAGATGAAGGTGTCCCTGATTGCCCCGATCGCTATGGAAGAAGGTCTGCGTTTCGCGATCCGTGAAGGCGGTCGCACCGTTGGCGCGGGCGTGGTTGCCAAGATCTTCGAATAAAGCGAAAGCGCTCGGTGCGGGCCATGTGGCACGCATCCAGCAACACAATGTGACTTGCTGCGGGCGTTAAAACGCTCTGGCAAGGGAAGACACAGGCTGGCGGGCCGCAGGGTTCGCCGGCTTTGTGGTCTGCACAGTATGGAATAGGCCAGTAGCTCAATTGGCAGAGCAGCGGTCTCCAAAACCGCAGGTTGGGGGTTCGAGTCCCTCCTGGCCTGCCAGTCCTGCGGGGCTGGCAATGAATACAGGAAAACGTTCGCACCATGAACAGTAAGGCCGAAATAAGCCGCTCGCCGGCCATCGACACCATGCTGCTGCTGATCTCTGTGATCATGCTGGTCGGCGGAATTGGTGCCTATTATTACTTCCAGGATCTGGCCAATACGCCGGTCCGGGTGGGCGGCCTGATTCTTTGGTCCGTGCTGGCCGCCTGGGTGGCTGGCCAGTCCCAGAAGGGCGCAACGTTTTTCCGCTTCCTGAAAGAGGCGGATATTGAACGCCGCAAGGTGATCTGGCCGACGCACCAGGAGACCTTGCAGACCTCGCTCATGGTGATCGTGGTCACGATCCTGATCTCGCTGTTTCTGGCAGCGGTTGACTGGTTGCTGGGCGCGTTGATCCGCAACCTGCTGGGAGGAGGCTGATCATGGCCAAACGCTGGTACGTGGTACACGCCTTCTCGGGCTACGAGAATACGGTGAAAAAGTCACTGGAAGACCGTATCGCCCGGGCAGGAATGGAAGAATACTTCGGTGAGGTGCTGGTACCCACGGAAGAGGTCGTCGAGATGAAGGGCGGTCAAAAGCGTCGTTCTGATCGCAAGTTCTTCCCCGGCTACGTGCTGGTGGAAATGGAGATGACGGACGAAAGCTGGCACCTGGTAAAAGATGTACCCAAGGTGCTGGGCTTCATCGGCGGTACCGCTGATCGTCCGGCCCCGATCACGCAGCGCGAAGCTGACGCGATCCTGAATCGGGTGCAGGAGGGTGCGGAAAAGCCGCGTCCCAAGGTGCTATTCGAGCCGGGCGAAATGGTCCGGGTTATCGATGGCCCCTTCAACGACTTCAACGGCGTGGTCGAAGAGGTCAACTACGACAAGAGCCGCCTGCGGGTGGCGGTACTGATTTTCGGTCGTTCGACCCCGGTGGAACTGGAGTTCCATCAGGTCGAGAAAAGCTGAGGAGTCGTTGCCGCGCTGCTTTCGCCGCCACGCGACGAAAAGCGCCCGAAAACGACCGCATGGATTTACCGGCCTGGCGCCTGTGTCGCCAACCGCCGGGAAGAGCGAAGGTTGTGAGTAACCTTCGGAGTGAAGCGCCTGCGGGCGCCAATTTGACGGGGAGCCCGAGCCTGAATGGCCGGGCGCTTGCACCCGAGGAGTAAGACATGGCTAAGAAGATTCTGGCTTATATCAAGCTGCAGGTCCCGGCTGGTCAAGCGAACCCGAGCCCGCCCGTGGGTCCGGCGCTGGGTCAGCACGGTGTCAACATCATGGAATTCTGCAAGGCGTTCAACGCCAAGGTCGCGGACATTGAGCCGGGCCTGCCCATTCCCGTGGTGATCACCGTCTATGCGGACCGTTCATTCACCTTTATCACCAAGACACCGCCGGCCGCGGTACTGCTGCGTAAAGCCGCGGGCATTGCCAAGGGCAGTGGCGAGCCGAACACCAACAAGGTGGGTACGGTCACCCGTGCGCAGCTTGAGGAAATTGCCAAGGCCAAAGAACCGGACCTGACGGCAGCGGATATGGATGCGGCGGTACGAACCATTGCTGGTTCCGCACGCAGCATGGGCCTGGAAGTGGAGGGCGTTGAATCATGAGCAAGATGAGCAAGCGCATGCGCGCCATCACCGAGCAGGTGGATAAGGACAAGATCTACGATGTGGATGAGGCGCTGGGTCTGCTGAAAGACCTGAGCAAGCTGAAATTCCGCGAATCCGTCGATGTGTCGGTACGCCTTGGCGTGGATCCGCGGAAATCGGATCAGAACGTACGTGGCTCAACCGTGTTGCCCAATGGCACTGGCAAAGACGTGCGCGTAGCCGTATTCACCCAGGGCGACAACGTCGAGAAGGCCAAAGCGGCCGGTGCCGACGTGGTTGGCATGGACGATCTGCATGATCAGATCAAAGGCGGTGACCTGGACTTTGGCGTGGTGATTGCGACGCCGGACGCCATGCGTGTGGTCGGCAAACTCGGCCAGGTGCTGGGTCCGCGTGGCCTCATGCCGAACCCGAAGGTTGGCACCGTGACCCCGGACGTGGCCACGGCGGTAAAGAATGCCAAGGCGGGTCAGGTGCGTTTTCGCACGGACAAGGCCGGCATCATCCACTCCACCATTGGCAAAGCCGATTTTGAAGTGGACGCATTGAAAGCCAACCTGTCAGCGCTGCTGGCGGATCTGGTGAAACTGAAGCCGGCTTCGTCCAAAGGCACGTATCTGAAGAAGGTGGCTCTGTCCACGACCATGGGTCCCGGTCTGACCGTGGATCACACGGATCTGGACTGAGTTAGCAAGAGTTTTTGAGGCGCTCGCCTGGCGGGCGCTTCAGGATCGGCGGGCTGCACCCGGGATCTCCTGCCCCGCGCAGGGGAGGTCGGGCCAAGGCCGTCAAAGACCGTAGGCGTCAATAACCGGAGCGTCGGTTGGCGACTTAAGCGTGGAACGGGTAACCGTTTGCAGCCTGCGCAGATGGTGGAGCCCCCGCTACTCAAGCGCGTCAAGCGCGCGTTTGCGTAGCGGGGTAACCACTGAATGAGTACTGGAACGGACCGTAGGGTCCCTGGACTCCAGGAGGTAACCAATGGCGCTCAACTTTGAGCAAAAACAGGCGGTAGTGGCGGAAGTTGCCGATGTGGCAAACAAAGCCCTGTCTGCTGTTGCGGCGGAGTATCGCGGCCTGACCGTTGAACAGCTCACCGACCTGCGTGTGAAAGCACGTGAGGGTGGTGTGTATGTCAAGGTGGCCAAAAATACCCTGGTTCGCAGAGCTGTGGAAGGCACCGAGTTCGAATGCATGACGGAATCACTGACAGGACCGCTCCTGTTGGCATTCAGCATGGAAGATCCCGGTGCGGCGGCACGCCTGGTCAAGGACTACGCCAAAGAGCACGACCTGCTCGTGGCAAAGAACGTAGCAATCGGCGGTGAGCTGTACGACGCATCCGAACTGGATCGTCTGTCCAAGCTGCCTACCTACGATCAGGCCCTGGCCATGCTGATGGGTGTTATGAAAGCCCCGGTCGAGAAATTCGTTCGGACGCTGGCAGAACCCCACACCAAGATGGTGCGCACTTTCGCTGCTGTACGCGACGCAAAGCAGTCTGCTTAAGCATTTATTTATTTTTTTGGGCCCCGTGCCCCGTTAACTGAAATAGGAGAGACGACAATGGCCGTTTCTAAAGAAGATATCCTCGAAACAATTGCGAACATGAGCGTAATGGATGTGGTTGAGCTCATCGACGCTATGGAAGAGAAGTTTGGTGTTTCTGCAGCTGCCCCGGTGGCAGTGGCAGCGGCTCCGGGTGCTGCTGGCGGTGACGCCGGTGCAGCGGAAGAGAAGACCGAGTTCGACGTGGTTCTGACCTCTTTCGGCAGCAACAAAGTGCCCGTGATCAAGGCAGTTCGTGAAATCACCGGTCTGGGCCTGAAAGAAGCCAAAGAACTGGTTGAAGGCGCACCTGCTCCGGTCAAGGAAGGCGTTGAAAAGGCAGAAGCCGAAGACGTACAGAAGAAACTCGAAGAAGCTGGCGCTTCTGTCGAGGTTAAGTAAATCTCCGCCCTTTTACGGGGCAGAGTATGGAGCTGGCTGGGGGTTTCGGTCCCCGGCCTGTTCCTGTTTATAACGCCGCGCTTTCGGCGCGGCCTTATAAACCCACGATTGGTGCCAGCGCGAGGAGTGCTGAGCGTCAATCCCATGAGATTCATTGAGCCGGCCCATTGCGGGCACGGCACAGTTTAGGCGGTGCAGAACATGAGTTATTCCTTCACTGAACGTAAGCGCATTCGGAAAGATTTTGGCGATCAGCAATCGGTACTTGATGTGCCATTCCTGCTGCAGACCCAGATTCGCTCCTATGAGGAATTCCTGCAGGAAGACAAGGACCCGGAGGCGCGGCGCGATCGCGGCCTGCACGGTGCCCTGCAGTCCGTATTCCCCATTACTTCCTATTCCGGCAATGCGGCCCTTGAGTATGTCAGTTACGTGCTCGGCACACCGCCATTCGATGTGAAGGAATGCAAGCTGCGCGGCATGACCTATGCGGCACCGCTGCGCGTCAAGGTGCGCCTGGTGATCTTCGACAAGGAGAGTTCTGCCAAGCAGAAGCCGGTCAAGAGCGTGAAGGAGCAGGAAGTCTACATGGGCGACCTGCCACTCATGACCGAAACGGGTACCTTCATTATCAACGGTACCGAGCGGGTGATCGTGTCCCAGCTGCACCGCTCTCCCGGCGTGTTCTTTGATCACGACAAGGGCAAGACCCATTCCAGCGGCAAGCTGCTGTTCTCGGCCCGTGTGATTCCCTACCGTGGGTCCTGGCTGGACTTCGAGTTTGACCCCAAAGACGGTATCTACACGCGTATCGATCGCCGTCGCAAGCTGCCGGTCACCATCCTGCTGCGCGCGCTGGGCATGAGCAACGAAGAAATTCTCGATACCTTCTTCGAAACCAGCAATATCGACCTGCTCAAGGGCGGTGCCAAGCTGGAAGTGGTGCCGGAGCGTCTGCGCGGCGAAACGGCCCTGTTCGATATCAAGGACAAGAAAGGTGAGGTGATCGTCGCCACGGGCAAGCGCATCACCGCGCGCCACGTGAAGCTGATCGATAAAGCCGGCCTGAAAGCCATGGAAGTGCCGGATGACTACCTGATCGGCAAGATTCTGGCCAAATCCGTTATTGACAAGGATTCCGGTGAAGTGCTGGCCAACGCCAACACGGAAATCACCGAAGAAGTGCTGGAAGCGCTGCGCGAAGCCAAGGTCAAGAAGTTCGAGATTCTGTACGTGAACGACCTGGATCAGGGTCCGTACATTTCCAGCACCCTGGCCATCGATACGACCACCACGGAGCTGGAAGCGCTGGTAGAAATCTACCGCATGATGCGTCCCGGCGAGCCGCCCACGAAGGAAGCGGCCCAGAACCTGTTCAAGAACCTGTTCTTCACGGAAGAGCGCTACGACCTGTCGTCGGTCGGTCGCATGAAATTCAACCGCCGCGTGGGCCGGGACCAGGTGGAAGGACCGGGCGTGCTGGATCGGGAAGATATCCTTGAGGTGCTCAAGGTGCTGATCGATATCCGCAACGGCAAAGGCGTGGTGGATGATATTGATCACCTGGGTAACCGCCGCGTGCGTTCCGTGGGTGAAATGGCTGAAAACGTGTTCCGCGTGGGTGTGGTGCGCGTAGAGCGCGCCGTGCGCGAACGCCTCAGCGTGGCGGAGAGCGAAGGCCTGACGCCACAGGAACTGATCAATGCCAAGCCGGTTGCTGCGGCCATCAAGGAATTTTTCGGTTCCAGCCAGCTGAGCCAGTTCATGGACCAGAACAACCCGCTGTCTGAAGTGACGCACAAACGCCGTGTGTCCGCTCTGGGCCCGGGTGGTCTGACCCGCGAGCGGGCCGGCTTTGAAGTGCGCGATGTGCATCCGACGCACTATGGCCGTGTGTGCCCCATTGAGACGCCGGAAGGCCCGAACATCGGTCTGATCAACTCGCTGGCCGTGTATGCCCGGACCAATGACTATGGCTTCCTGGAAACGCCCTATCGCAAGGTGGAAAACGGCAAGGTGACGGATGAGGTGGAGTACCTCTCGGCCATCGTGGAAGGTGACTATGTGATCGCTCAGGCCAACGCCAACGTGGACAGCAAAGGGGTCTTCCAGGACAACTTCATCCCCTGCCGCCACCAGGGTGAGACCATGCTGCGCGAGCCGAAAGAGGTGAGCTACATGGACGTCTCGCCCAAGCAGATCGTTTCCGTGGCGGCCTCTCTGGTGCCGTTCCTAGAGCACGATGATGCCAACCGCGCACTCATGGGATCCAACATGCAGCGCCAGGCGGTGCCGACCCTGAAGGCTGACAAGCCGCTGGTGGGTACCGGTATGGAACGCGCCGTGGCCCAGGACTCCGGTGTGACGGCAGTGGCCCGTCGCGGCGGCGTGGTGGATCAGGTCGACGCGGGTCGTATCGTGGTCCGCGCCAATGAGGACGAAGTGCCAGCCGGTGACCCGGGTGTGGACATCTACAACCTGGTGAAGTACTCCCGTTCCAACCAGAACACCTGCATGAACCAGCGGCCGCTGGTGACCGTGGGGGACATCGTCAAGAAGGACGACGTGCTGGCCGATGGCCCGTCTACGGACCTCGGTGAACTGGCCCTTGGCCAGAACATGCTGGTCGCCTTCATGCCCTGGAACGGCTACAACTTTGAAGACTCGATCCTGATCTCCGAGCGCGTGGTGCAGGAAGATCGCTTCACCACCATCCACATTGAGGAACTGACCTGCGTGGCGCGGGATACGAAGCTGGGCTCGGAAGAGATTTCAGCGGACATCCCCAACGTGGGTGAGCACAACCTCAACAAGCTGGATGAGAGCGGCATCGTTTACATCGGCGCGGAGGTGAAAACCGGCGATATCCTGGTCGGCAAGGTGACGCCCAAAGGCGAAACGCAATTGACGCCGGAAGAAAAGCTGCTGCGCGCCATCTTCGGGGAGAAAGCCTCGGACGTGAAAGATACCTCGCTGCGCGTGCCCTCGGGCATGGACGGCACGGTCATCGACGTGCAGGTCTTCACCCGTGATGGTGTGGAAAAGGACGAACGTGCCATCTCCATCGAGCAGGAACAGCTGCGTCAGGTGAAGAAAGACCTGGACGACCAGCTGGCCATCGTGGAAAGCGCCATCTATCAGCGTCTGCAGAACACGCTGGAAGGCAAGGTCGCGGAGAAGGGACCGGGTCTGAAGAAGGGCGCGAAAGTGACCGGCAGCTATCTGACGGAGCTGGACCGGGAAGACTGGTTCAAGCTGGTCATGAAAGATGACAAGGCCAACGACCTGCTGGAAGAGATGGCCGATCAGCTCAAAGCGCAGCGCAAAGTGTTCGACGAGCGCTTCGATGAGAAGAAAGGCAAGATCACCCAGGGCGATGACCTCGCGCCGGGCGTGCTCAAGATGGTCAAGGTTTATCTGGCCGTGAAACGTCGTATCCAGCCGGGTGACAAGATGGCAGGCCGTCACGGCAACAAGGGTGTGATCTCCATGATCGTACCGGCCGAAGATATGCCCTACATGGAAGATGGTACGCCGGTGGATATCTGTCTCAACCCGCTGGGCGTTCCGTCGCGCATGAACATCGGACAGGTGCTGGAAACGCACCTGGGCTGGGCCGCACGCGGCCTGGGTCTGCGCATCGGTGAGATGATGGATCGCAAGGCCAAGACCGACGAGATTCGCGATTACCTGAGCCAGATCTACAACAGCGACAAGGAGGGCCGCGTCAACATGAAGCAGTTCTCCGCTG
>JABSSV010000065.1 GCA_013213875.1 Lysobacterales bacterium | reverse complement strand
GAATCTGGTGGTTAGTTCACAGGGCGCTGTGCGCCCTCGCACGGAAACCACCCTAGTCTCGGAAGTCGGTGGCAAGGTTGTGGCCGTGTCTGAGAATTTTGTAGCGGGTGGCTTTTTCCGCGCTGGCGACGTGCTGCTGCAAATCGACCCAAGCGACTATGAAACGGCGGTCAAGCGGGCGCAGGCCGCCCTGGCTTCCCGCCAGGCGAAGCTTGCTGATGAGCAGGCACGGGCCACCCAGGCAGAGAAAGACTGGCGCAATCTGGGCCGACAGGGCAATCCGCCGGATCTTGTGCTGCGCAAGCCACAATTGGCGGACGCACAGGCCAATGTGCTGGCCGCCGAGGCTGATCTGGAAAAAGCCAGACGGGATCTGGAGCGCACCGCTATTTCCGTACCCTACGATGGCCTCCTTAGCGAAAAACGCGTCGACGTGGGTCAATTCGTATCCCCGGGAACCCAGCTGGGCGTCAGCTTCGCGGTTGATAGCGCAGAGATTCGACTGCCTCTGTCATCATCGGACCTCGCCTTTCTGGACCTCCCGCGCGCCACGGACAAGCAGCCGGAGGACTATCCGGAGGTCAGTCTGCAAGCCGAGGTGGCCGGCATGACCAAGACCTGGGCCGCACGCCTGATACGTACCGAGGGCGTGCTCGATGCCAACAGCCGCGTGCTCTACGCCGTTGCCGAAGTGCGCGATCCCTATGGTTTGCTCGGTGAGAGCACGCAGGACGAATTGCGCATGGGTACCTTCGTCCGCGCTGCCATTGAGGGCCGCTTCGTCGATAACGTGGTGGTTTTGCCACGCTTCGTGCTCAGCAATGACAACACGGTGCTGGTCGCCAACGACGAACGTGAACTGGAGGTGCGCGAAGTTCAGGTGGCCCGAGCCGAGCCCCGCGAGGTCTATCTGTCCGGTGGCGTCAAGGCCGGTGAATTGGTCATCACAACCAATATGGATGCGCCCATACCCGGCACCCGGCTGCTGATCTCAGGCGATAGCGCGACCGCAGATACCACCGCAGCCACTGTTCAGGATGCCAACGGGAGCGGTTCGTGAGCATGAATCCCTACACAGCCATGATCGACTGGTTTGCGCGCAACTCGGTGGCCGCCAACCTGCTGATGGGCATCCTGATTCTCGGCGGCCTGTTCACAGCGCTGACCATGAAAAAGGAATCACAGCCTCGTATCGAGACCAACTTTGTCACCATTTCCATGCCCTTCCGCGGCGCCAGCCCGGAGGACGTGGAAGAAGGCATTCTCATCAAGATCGAGGAAGCGATTCAGGACGTAGAAGGCATCAAGGAACTGCAGTCTACGGCGCGTCGGGGCAGCGGTACGGTCACCGCTGAAATCTTCAACGACTACGATATTGCGGAGGTGCTGGACGACATTAAGAGCCGCGTCGATGCAATTCCAACCTTCCCGGACAATACGGAAAAACCGGTGGTGTCGCGGACGCGCTTCCAGCAGCGGGTCATGATCATCACCGTCTACGGTGATGTGTCCGAGCGTACGCTGAAGGAATTCGCCAAGCAGACCCGCAACGAACTGGTGACGCTGCCCGGCGTCAGTCGCGCCAATGTGCTCGGCACACGCGATTATGAGGTCAGCATTGAGGTCAGCGAGTACACGCTGCAGTCCTACGACCTGACGCTGGCCGAGGTGGCGCGGGCCATTCGCCAGGGCTCACTGGACCTGCCGGCCGGGTCGATCCGTTCCGACGCCGGTGACATTCAGGTGCGCACCAAGGGTCAGGCCTATGTGGGCAGGGACTTTGAGACCATCGTGGTCAAAACCAATCCGGACGGTACGCGTCTGCTGCTTAAGGACATCGCGGAAATCAATGATGGCTTTGTCGATGTGGGCCGCTTCTCCGAGTTTGATGGCAAGCCCGCCGTATCGATTGAGATCCAGTCGGTCGGCACGCAAAGCGAACTGGACATCTCGAAAACTGTGCGCGACTGGGTCGACACACGCCAGCCCCAGCTG
>JABSSV010000064.1 GCA_013213875.1 Lysobacterales bacterium | reverse complement strand
TGGAACCCGAGCAGCAGCTCGGCGATGCGCTGGCAGAGCTGGGCGAAATGGCACGCCAGCCGGGTGCCAACATAATCAAGCTGCCTAACATTAGCGCTTCAATCCCGCAGCTCACCTCGGCCATTGAGGAGTTGCAGTCAAAGGGATACGCCTTGCCAGACTTTCCCGCGGAGCCGGAGACGCCGGAAGAAGAAGAAATCCGTGCGCGCTACGCGAAAGTGCTGGGGAGCGCCGTCAACCCGGTGCTGCGTGAAGGTAACTCAGACCGGCGGGTGGCGGCACCGGTGAAGGCCTATGCGCAGGCCAATCCCCATCGCATGGGTGTCTGGTCGCAAGACTCACGCTCCCGCGTGGCCCACATGGACGCCGATGATTTTTATGGCAGCGAGCAGTCTGTGGTCATGGCAAGCGAGGGCGCGGTACGCATCGAGTTCGTTGATGAGCAAGGCGTCGTCACCGTGCTGCGTGAGGCCGTGCCGGTACAGGCCGGCGAGGTCATCGATTCGGCGCGCATGAGCTGCGCTGCGCTGCAGGAATTCTTTGCGCGGTCTATTGACGCTGCCAAGGAAGAAGGCCTGCTGCTGTCCCTGCATCTGAAAGCGACCATGATGAAGGTGTCCGATCCGATCATGTTCGGCCACGCGGTGAAAGTGTTTTATGAGACCGTGTTTGACAAGCACGCCGCTCTCTTCGAGGAACTGGGTGTGGAGCCCAACAACGGAATTGGCGACCTCTATGCGCGTCTGACCGCACTGGATGACGTAAAACGTGCTGAGGTGGAAGGCGATTTGCGGGCCGTTTACGCCCAGCGTCCGGCCCTTGCCATGGTGGACTCGGATAAGGGAATCACCAACCTGCACGTTCCCTCGGATGTGATTATCGACGCTTCCATGCCCGCCGCCTTGCGCAGCTCGGGCCAAATGTGGGGCCCCGACGGCGCGCTACACGACACCCTGGCCATGATTCCGGACCGCAGCTATGCGGGCATCTATCAAGAGGTGTTCACGCACTGTCGTCGCCACGGTGCCTTTGACGTCACCAGCATGGGCAACGTGGCCAATGTGGGGCTGATGGCGCAGAAAGCCGAAGAATACGGTTCCCACGACAAAACCTTCGAGATTGAGCGTGCTGGCGTGGTGCGGGTGCTGGACGCGTCAGGCACGACGCTGATGCAGCACGAGGTAGCCGGAGGCGATATCTGGCGCATGTGCCAGACCCGGGATTTACCCATTCGTGACTGGGTGCGTCTGGCCGTGCATCGGGCCCGGGCCACGGGCAACACGGCGCTCTTCTGGCTGGATCCGGAACGGGCGCATGACGCCAACCTGATAGCGAAAGTGGAGGCCTATCTGCCCGAGCATGACACCCGCGGTCTGGACATTCGTATCCTGGCCCCGGCCCATGCCATGCGTGAGACGCTAGAGGGTGTGCGCGCTGGGAAAGACTTCATCTCTGTGACCGGCAACGTGCTGCGGGATTATCTGACGGACCTGTTTCCGATTCTCGAGCTCGGCACATCAGCCAAGATGCTGTCTATCGTGCCCTTGCTGCAGGGCGGTGGCCTCTATGAGACCGGTGCTGGTGGTTCCGCGCCCAAACACGTGCAGCAGTTCGTGCAGGAAAATCACCTGCGCTGGGACTCCCTGGGGGAGTTTCTGGCGCTCCAGGTCTCCATCGAGGATCTGGTGGAAGATGCGGGTAACGACGCAGCCGGGGTTCTGGCGCGAGCGCTGGAAGCTGCCAACGCCCGTTTCCTGCAGGAGAACCGGGCGCCTTCGCGTCGCGCCGGGGAGCTGGACAATCGGGGCAGCCACTTCTACCTGGCTCTCTACTGGGCCGAGGCACTGGCAGCTCAGACGGACGATAGTGCGCTGCAGGCACGCTTCCAGCCGGTGGCCGCGGCACTGGCCGAGGCCGAGGCAGCGGTTATTGAAGAGCTGAACCAGGTGCAGGGCGTAGCGGTTGAATTGGGCGGTTACTATCGACCGGATGAGGCCATGGTGGCTGCGGCCATGCGGCCTTCCGAGCGCTTTAATCGCATTCTGGCGGCGATCTAGGGTCGCGCAGAAGTCGTTGCGGATACAGGATCGGGCCGCGCTGGTGGCTCGATCCGCTGAAAGTTGTCCAGGGTGAACTCGAAGCGTTCATCCAGAGTTTTTACCAGCAGAAAGCTGCCTTCAAAGGCTACCTCAACGCGCTGTGGCAGGACGTAGCCGGCCTGTTCGGTAAATGCGAGGTCCAGCGAGGCGGCGTTGATACGCAAGCCGAAGCGCGGCCGCACCGGTTCGCGGTTCCAGATGCGCAGCAGGCTGACAAAGGGCGTGTCGGCACCCGGGACCACCGTGAAGGCACCGGCCAGTGCCGCGTAGACTTTTTTCCGCTTGCCGTCCGGCGAACGCATGGCGTAGCCGTACTCGTGCACGTCGCCCTCACTGCCCAGCAACCGCACGCTGCCCGGTACCAGAAGTTCCAAGATGTCCATGGGCCCGGCCTGGTCATCGGACGCTTCCGAATGGTCCGCGCGCCACTCCGCGTATTCCTTCAACTCAGCGGCGTTGGGTGTTTCACCATCGATGCTGAGCAGGCGCCAGTGCTCCGGGCCAGGCCGGCGCGGGTCGTGTTCGTCGACATCGAGGCGCCCTTCGTCAAGGCGTGAGCGCGTATAGACCCATTGCTCCAGATCCGTCTGCGCGTTGCGTAAAATGGCGTTGCGGGGCAGGGGATCCGTTTGCGCCAGGAGGCCCTGAAATTCGTCATCAGCGCCGGCCTGGCGGGTTGCCAGCAGCGTAAATAGACCGGCCGTTATGATGATGGCTCGCATGGCAATAGTGTAGATTGCCATGGTGACATGCCCGTCAATCTGCCGGCCCGGGACCTCTGCCCAGGTGCCGATGTTCATGGGCATGATCAGTTCAGTAGGCGTTCAGGAAACGCGATGCACAATGCGGGCACAGTGGCCCATGCACAAAAGGAATCAAAAATAATGGCTCAAAAGCAAAGTACCCAGGCGTTTTCCCGCGACTTCACAGGCGCTCCGCTGCGGCGAAACAGGCGTTGGCTATTGCTGAGCGCGCTGACCCTGGCGCTGCAGACCACGGGCTGTGCGGTGAACACGACGGGGAATCCGGGTGAGCCCGGCAGCGTGGGGGCCCAGACCAAGAGCGGTGCCATGATTGGCGCGGCCATCGGTGCCGTGGCGGGACTGTTTGTGGGCGATGGTGAGCTGGATGAGGTATTGGGCACGGCCATCGTTGGCGCCGGCGTGGGGGCCGGGGTGGGCAATTACATGGATCGGCAGCAACGAGAGTTGGAGCAGATCGAGGCGGCTCAGGTAGAGCGTGTGGATGACGAAACCTTGCAGGTCAATTTCGACAGCGACATCCTGTTCGGCTTCGACTCGGCGCGGCTGTCACCAGGTGCGCAGCAGGATCTGGACCGCTTTGCGCAGGTGGTTAATGACTACGATCAGACCGCCGTGCTGGTCCAGGGACATACGGATTCGACCGGCACGGAAGCCTATAATCTGGCTCTGTCTGAACGGCGGGCCGATGCCGTCTCCAGACACCTGAGCCTGCGTGGCGTTGATCCGGCCCGGCTGCTGGCCACCGGCTACGGTGAGGACTATCCGGTCGCGGATAACAGCACGCCGGAAGGGCGTGAGCAAAACCGTCGGGTGAGCATTTTTATTCGCGCCAAAAGCTGATTGCTGCCGTCTGGCGGGCGGTGTTTTGAACTCCTCCAGGGCTGAGCCCGGTCGCGTCTGCGGCTGGGCTCTCTTTTATTCGCTTCCTGCGGCGAATTAGTCATAGGTCCGGCGTCGCCTTGTCACTATAATCGCGGTTCATGTCGCACTCTTCCTCCACAGCGCGCTCGCCGCTGGACACCTTGCAAACCGTCTTTGGGCTGGAGCGCTTCCGTCCGCTGCAGCAAGTCATTATCGAGGGCCTGATAAAGGGTCAGGATGCTTTCGTGCTCATGCCTACCGGCGGCGGTAAATCCCTGTGTTACCAACTCCCGGCTCTACATCGTCCAGGCACGGCCATCGTGGTTTCGCCCTTGATCTCCCTGATGAAAGATCAGGTCGATGCCCTGCTTGCCAACGGTGTTCGGGCCGCCATGCTCAATTCCGCCCAGAATCCAGAGCAGCGCGCGGCCACGCAGCGGGCGCTCCTTGCGGGTGAGTTAGACCTGCTTTATGTTGCGCCCGAGCGGCTTATGATGCCGGCCTTTCAGGCGCAGCTCGAGCATCTGTCGGTGGCTCTGATTGCCATTGACGAGGCCCACTGCGTGTCTCAGTGGGGACACGATTTCCGGCCTGAATACGCTGCCCTCGGGACCTTGCGGGAACGTTTCCCCAAGGTGCCCAT
>JABSSV010000063.1 GCA_013213875.1 Lysobacterales bacterium | reverse complement strand
TGCCCGGGGACTGAGCTGGCACAGCGGTGACAATATTGTTACCACCAGCTCGGAATTTCCCAGCAATCATTTGGCCTGGGCCGCCCTGAAGCGCCATGGCGTGGAACTGCGGCCGGTGGACATTCGGCTCGCTGACAACGCGGAGCAGGCCTTGATTCAGGCCATGGATCAGCGCACCCGCTTGCTGGCAGTCAGTTCGGTCCAGTGGACTGACGGCTTCCGTTTGGAACTGGGACAACTGGGGGAGGTTTGCCGTCGACGTCAGGTGCTGTTCTTCGTCGATGCCATACAGGAACTGGGCGCCCTGCCCCTGGCCGTCGAACGTGATCACATCGACGTGCTGGTGGCCGGTTCCCATAAATGGCAGATGGGGGCCGAGGGTTTAGCCCTGTGCTGCATAGGTGAGGCTCTGCGTCAGACCATACAACCGCTCAAACTGGGTTGGCGCATGTTTCGGGACCCGTTTGAATTTGATCCCACAAAGCAATCCGAGGAAACCTCAGCGCGGCGCTACGAAAGCGGCACACCCAATACGCTGGGGCAGATCGCCCTGAATGCCTCACTGGGCCTCTATGAACAATGGGGGACGGACTGGGTGGCGACCCGCATCCGGGCCAATACGAATCAATTGATTGAGACACTGGGAACGGTGGCGGGTCTGCGCGTAGCGTCGGCTACAGAACCCGAACGCCGTTCCGGCATCGTGGCCATAGGGAGTGACCGCTATGACAGCTCGGCGCTGGAGCAGGCGCTACGCAAGCACCGCATCATGAGCGTTGCCAGAGGTGGTTTATTGCGGCTGTCGCCACACTACTATCAGGGAGAGCAGGATATGAGCCGACTGTGCGATGCACTGATCGAGGTGCACACCCGCTAGGGAAAGGAACTGTTTCTTTGATCTATAAAGATTTTATAAAAATTCTGCAAATATATGTTTTATATTGATATTCTTTCTACGCTACATGGTGTGCGTGCGCTTCTCGCTATTGATCATGGAGGCCAAATGCGTTTCGATGACCTTGCGCGCGTTGGCGCTGTCTGGCGTGTCCGTGAACTGCACGCCAATACCGGGGCGGCGATTGCCCTGAGCGCCGGTCGGGGTAATCCACACCACCTTGCCAGGAATGGGCAGGCGTTCCTCAAGATCCATCAGCGTCAGCAGCAAGAAGACCTCGTCGCCCAGCTGAAAGCGTTTCGTGGTCTGAACGAACAAGCCCCCACCGTTGATGAACGGCATATAGGCCTTGTGCAAGGCCTGTCGATCGTCAAGATTGAGCGAAAGAATCCCCTGTTGCGCCATGGCTGTGATCTCCCCTGAACAGCGTGCTTATCGAATCGGCTCCGATGATGGGAGCCGTGCCCATTCTAGCAGCCATTCCTGTAGAAGTAAGTCCTTACGCAGGCCGCTACCAAGACGGCTTCGATTGCGGTCCGCTTTCTGCTGCAACGCCGCCAGTTTGCTTGGTGGCAGTTCGCGTTCCGTACGCACCCAGCTCGGCTGCGCGCCTGCCAGCAGTCGCCGCAGCAGGAGCGCACTATTCAGGCTGAGCCAGCGCCACAGCTGTTGCGGTTCAGCATCGGCCCATTCCGCTGCCATGGGGCCGGCCTGAGCCGGTTTGGCGATCAGTTGCCCCAACTGCCGCTGCAGCGTGGTGTAGCGTTCCAGATCACCCGCCTCAAGCAGGGCCAGAGCCTCGCGTGGTCCGGCTCCGCTGGCCTGTAGCGCCAGCTCCACCTGCTCCCGACCCTGCCCGGACTGCGCCATCAACCACCGGACAACGGCCTCCGGATCGGGGGCATGAACCTGGAGGCGCTGACACCGGCTCCGAATGGTAATCGGCAAACGGCTGATATCGTGGCTTACCAACAGGATGACCGTGTCTCCGGGAGGCTCTTCCAGATTCTTAAGTAAGGCGTTGGCCGCGTAGCTG
>JABSSV010000062.1 GCA_013213875.1 Lysobacterales bacterium | reverse complement strand
TCACCGTCATTTACGTTTAGCTCCCGGCCCTGGCTTTCGGCCTGAAGCACTTGCAGGCGTTCCTGAATGGACGCCGCACCGGTCGCGGAAGTGGCCGTTCCGAACACGGTCGCGCCACGTGCGGCCAGCGTGTCGGCGATCGCCGCGCCAATGCCACGGCTGGCGCCGGTCACCAGTGCGACCTGCCCTGAAAAATCCTGATTCATGAATCCAGTTCTCCGATCATTTGCACCATAGCGTTCTCATCCAGCAGCGCTGTGCATGGCAGTTTGCGGTCAATACGCCGGTTAAGGCCCGCCAGCACCTTACCGGGACCGCACTCCGCGAAAGCCCTTACCCCGGAGCTGGCCAGGGTCTGCACCGTGCGTGTCCAGCGCACTGGTTGATACAGTTGCTGCGCCAGCACCTCGCGAATCGCATCAGGCGCGTCATGACAGGCCACATCCACGTTATGCAGCACCGGTACAGCGGGCTTTGTGATGGCAGTGGCAGCCAGGGATGACGCGAGCTGTTCTGCGGCGGGTTCCATGAGCGTGCAGTGCGACGGCACGCTTACTGCCAGCGGCAGGGCCCGGCGCGCTCCGGCCGCCTTGGCCGCCTCGCAAACCCGCTCCACTGCCGGTCGATGGCCAGCAATGACCACCTGCCCCGGCGCGTTATAGTTGGCGCAGGACACCACCTCGGTCTGTGCCTGGTCAGCGCAGATCTGCTCCAGCGCTTCATCCTCCATGCCCAGCACCGCAGCCATGGCGCCACTGTCGCCGGGTACGGCGCTTTGCATAAGACGACCACGTTCCGCGACCAGACCTATCGCGTCGGCAAAGGCAAGGCTGCCGGCCGCCACCAGCGCGGTGTATTCCCCCAGGCTATGTCCGGCCAGACGATCAGGCATGGGGCCTCCCAGGGCCCGCCAAACGCGCCAACTGGCCACGCCGGCAGCCAGCATCGCGGGCTGCGTATGTTCGGTGCGATTTAGATCGCTTTCCGGTCCCTGCTGGCAGAGCTGCCAGAGATCCAGCTCCAAACGCTCGGATGCTTCCGCAAAGGTTAATTTGACCTCCGGACGACTTGCAGCCAGTGCTGCCAACATGCCGACCGATTGTGATCCCTGACCGGGAAATAGCAGTGCTAGCATGATGACTCTCCTAGTACTGAACCAGGGCCGAACCCCAGGTGAAACCGCCACCGAAGGCTTCCAGCAAGAGCTTGTGCCCACGCTGGATGCGTCCGTCACGGACTGCCGTATCCAGCGCCAGGGGCACGGAGGCAGCCGAGGTATTACCGTGATTCTGAACCGTCAAAATCACCTGTTCCATGGTCATATTCAGTTTGCGCGCCGTGGCCGCAATGATGCGCAGATTGGCTTGATGAGGAATCAACCAGTCGAGTTCTGACTTATCCATATTATTGGCCGCGAGCGTTTCATCCACGATACGACCCAGCGTTCGCACGGCCACCTTAAACACCTCGTTACCCTTCATCTCAATGGTGACGCCTCCGTTGTGGAGGTCAAAGTCGAAACCGGTTGAAATGCCGCGCCGCGAACGGAGCAGATCAACATGCTCGCCATTGGCATGGATGTGCGTGGAAAGTATGCCCGGCTCATCACTAGCCTCCAGCACTACAGCGCCTGCGCCATCACCGAAAAGCACACAGGTGCCCCGATCTTTCCAGTCAACGATACGCGTCAGACACTCGGCGCCGATCACCAGCGCTTTGTCCGCATCACCCACCCGAATCCACTTGTCCGCGATGCTCAGGGCATAGAGAAATCCGGTGCAGGCCGCGTTCACATCCATGGCCCCCACATGCGGCAGCCCCAGACGCTCCTGCAGCAGTACGGCGGTACTGGGAAACACCAAATCCGGCGTGGTGGTGCCCACGGCCAGAAAGCCAATTTCCGATGGCTCGACGCCGGCCATGTCCATGGCGCGCAGGGCCGCTTCATAGGCCATATCGCTGGTGGTCTGATGCTCGGCCGCCATGTGCCTTTGCCGGATCCCGGTACGTTCCACAATCCACTCGTCAGAAGTATCTACCAGCGCCTCCAGGTCAGCGTTGGTCAAAATCTTCTCAGGCAGATAGCTCCCCGTTCCGGCAATGCGTGAATAGCTCATGCTCAATCCTCTGCAGGATGCGCCAGCAGCACCTCGCTGATGCGCTCCGGTATATTTTTTTTCACTTCCCGCCCTGCTTCCAGCACCGCATTTGCGGTGGCCAGGACGCCCGATCGGCCGTGGCTTTTCACCACTACGCCGTTTAGCCCCAGCAGGGGCGCACCATTATGCTTGTCAGGATTCAGTGGCGCCAGCGCGCGACGTAAGGATGGCCCCGCCAGCAAACTACCGAGGCGTGCGCGCCAGCCCTGTTGCAAGCTGGACCGTAACGTGCCCAGCAACATGGATGCCAGCCCTTCGCTGGCCTTCAGAATCAGGTTGCCGGCAAAACCGTCACAGACCGCCACATCTACCCGTCCCGCGAACAGGTCATGGCCCTCAATGTAACCGTGGTAATTGAGGGGAGATTGTTCCAGGAGGTCATGGGCTTCGCGCACCACGCTATGGCCCTTGGACTGTTCGTGTCCGACATTGAGCAGACCGATCAGTGGCTGAGAAGCATGCGTACTGGCCTGCACCACCGAACCCATCAGGGCAAATTGAAATAATTGCTCGGCCGTGACCTCCAGGTTGGCGCCAAGATCAAGCAGTCCCGTCATACCGCGTGCCGTGGGGATTTGAGACATGAGTGCGGGGCGGCGAATGCCACTCAGGGGACCGAGGATTTTGCGTCCGAGGAGCATCAGGGCAGCGGTGTTATCGGCGGAAACACAGGCCGCGGCGCGTCCCTCGGCCACCTCTAGCAATGCCTGCCAGAGACTGGTGCCAGGCCCCTGCCGTAGCATGGCTCTCGGACTGGCGGTCGCTTCGAGCACCGATTCGGTGCCAACCACCGTGACACGCCCGATCGATGCGGGCGTATGCGGAGCCAGTTCCTGATGAATGACGTCCGCATCTCCCACCAGCGCCAGCTCAAGACTGGCATCCTGCTCCAGCGCCATGAGCGCGCCGGCCACCATGACGGGGGCGCCATGGTCACCGCCCATGACATCAACGGCCAGAGTGGCTGTTTGCCCTGTCTGCAATGCGTGCTCCCCCGCGGCTATGACCTGCTGATGTCATCACAGCATAAAAAACTGCCGGCAAGGCGCCGGCAGTTCAAATTCCAGACTGTACGCCCGCAGCGGCGGGCCGAGTCAACTTTATGCTTCGTCTTCGTCGAAGGACATAACCGGCGTGTCGATGACCTTACGACCGCGGTAGTAACCTTCCGGGCTGACATGGTGACGCAGATGCGTTTCACCGGTGGTCGGCTCCGTAGACAGGGTGGGCGCCTTGAGGGCGTCGTGGGCCCGGCGCATACCGCGGCGGGACGGGGTTTTACGACTCTTTTGAACAGCCATGGTTAAGCTCCGTTAAATACCTAATGTTATGAATCCTACGCAGCGCGCTGTGCACCGCAACTTAATCTTTTTTGGACCCGGTCTCCGCCAGCTGGTCTTTCAAACCGGCAAAGGGATGGGTCCGCACCTCTGCTTCGCGAATCTCTCGCGGCCCGCTGTGGTAAGCAACCCGATCCACCTCCGGATTGCGTGGCACCTGCGGTAATGCCAGCAGTAACTCATCTTCAACCAACTCAGCCAGGGCCAAGCGGTGGTTTTCCACCACCACTGGATCCAGTGAGCCGGACAACAACGTGGTCTCTGCTTCACTTTCAACCACCCCCAGCTCGCTCTCACGTCGCAGCATGGTTGTGTAGGGCTGGAGACTGGCCTGACACATCAGTGTCAGTTCTGCCTCCGCGTGCAGCCTGATCACGGGCCGCTGGTCCATATCCAACGCAAAGTGCGCCTCGAAGGCCGCCTCGCCACGCTGGTGCTCCAGCAGGGATCCCAGGCGCGCCATTCTTGTCAGCGGAATCGTGCCGCCATAAGTGCGCTTACCCTGTGCGGCGGTCCAGGGATTGATCCAGTCTGGAAATTCCCTCGGCATGGCCTCACATCCGTTACTGTAGAGCTGTTCGACAAAACATGCTGTGACCGCAGACCCGCGCAGGGCTTCCGGTCCATGCAAACCGCCAATAATACACGAAAAATGAGCCGACAACCAACTGTTCCTCAACTGATTTTAGCCTCAGAGAGCACATCC
Source organism: Lysobacterales bacterium (assembly GCA_013213875.1). Classification (GTDB taxonomy): domain Bacteria; phylum Pseudomonadota; class Gammaproteobacteria; order Xanthomonadales; family SZUA-36; genus Marinihelvus. Next base: position 31 of record JABSSV010000062.1, on the reverse strand, counting down.
CGGCGGCAGCTACTTGGCCAGCTGAGGATCC
>JABSSV010000061.1 GCA_013213875.1 Lysobacterales bacterium | reverse complement strand
GTTATGTTGCACCGTGCCATCCTCGGTTCCCTGGAACGCTTCATCGGCATTTTGATCGAAAACCATGGCGGTAAAATGCCGACCTGGCTGGCGCCGCAGCAGGCCGTTTTGCTGAACATTACGGACCGGCAGGCCGATTTTTGCAAAAAAGCGGCTGAATCCCTTGAAAATCAAGGGTTCCGCGTGGATTTGGACTTGAGAAACGAGAAGATCGGCTATAAAATCCGCCAGCACACTTTAGCGAGAGTTCCCTACCTACTGGTTGTAGGCGACCGCGAGGTCGAGGAGGGCGCTGTCGCAGTACGAACCCGCGAGGGGGAAGACCTGGGCAGCATGCCCCTAGACGCCTTCGCAAAACGCCTTGCCACAGCCATTGCTGAGCGAGGGTAAATGCTAACCAGCAGGAGACAACAAGATCGCCTCTAAAAAAGAGTCACGGCGCAATCGCGACATCAGAGCGCCGCAGGTCCGGGTAATCGACCAGGATGGTGAGCAGGCCGGCATTATGGCGGTTGAAGAAGCCATTGCCCTGGCGGAAGCAGCCAGCATGGATCTGGTGGAAATCGCGCCGAACGCCGAGCCCCCCGTATGTCGGGTGATGGATTACGGCAAGTTCCGGTTTGAGCAGGCCAAAAAAGCTCAGGCTGCGAAGAAGAAACAGAAAGTGACCCAGGTCAAGGAAGTCAAATTCCGGCCGGGCACGGAAGAGGCCGATTACCAGGTGAAGATGCGCAATGTGCGCCGCTTCATCGAGGACGGCGACAAGGTGAAAGTGACCTTGCGCTTTCGCGGACGGGAAATGGCGCACCAGGACCTCGGGGTCGCGGTGCTGCAACGGGTCCGGGACGAGATGGCCGAAGATGCGGTCGTTGAGCAGTGGCCGAAGATGGAAGGTCGCCAGATGGTGATGCTGATCAGCCCGAAAAAGACCTGATCAGGCGCAGGAATTGAAGTACGACACGGTGCCGGATGCGCCGTGAAATGTGAAGAAGCGGTACCAAGCAAGGACGATAAAGTGCGGGCACGCCCCGCCGCTTGGATCTCGTATTAATAGACAGGGCCAAAGTGCCCAGGAGCAAGACCATGCCCAAGATGAAAACGAATCGGGGCGCGGCCAAACGCTTTAAAAAGACCGCTTCAGGCGGTTTTAAGCGGGGCCATGCGTTCCACTCACACATTCTTACCAAGAAAGATCAGAAGCGTAAGCGCGGCCTGCGCGGCACGGATATGATTTCCGATGCCGACAAGAAAGCCGTTAAACGCATGCTGCCGTACTCATAAACCGGGAGGATTAGACCATGGCACGAGTAAAACGTGGTGTGACCGCCCGCGCGCGGCACAAGAAAGTACTGGGTGAAGCGAAAGGCTACTACGGCGCCCGTCGTAAGGTTTATCGCGTCGCCAAACAGGCGGTGATCAAGGCAGGACAGTATTCCTACCGTGACCGTCGCGCCAAGAAGCGTGAATTCCGTCGTCTGTGGATTGTGCGCATTAACGCCGCAGCCCGTCAGAACGGCCTGTCTTACAGCCGCTTTATGGATGGCCTGAACAAGGCTGACATCGATATCGATCGCAAGGTGCTGGCCGATCTGGCCGTGCACGATGCGGCTGCTTTCGGTGCCCTGGCGGAAAAGGCAAAGGCCAGCCTCGGCTGAAGCACGCCGGTCTCCTGGCGAGACTGACAGTATCCGGCGGCATTGCCGCCGGTTGTTTCCGAGAAGGGAGAGGCCGTTTGCCCTCCCTTCTTTTGTTTTGGGTGAAACCTCTTGGATACACTGCAAACGATTCACGATAAGGCCCTGGCCCATGTGGCGGCCTGCGACGATCTGCGCGCGCTCGATGAGCTGCGCGTGGCTTATCTCGGTAAGAAAGGCGAGGTCACAGCACTGCTGAAATCGCTGGGCGCCATGGAGCCGGAAGAGCGCAAGCGCTTCGGCCAGGCGGTGAACCAGCTCAAGCAAACCATTGCCGCTGCGCTCAATGCGCGCAAAGCGGCGCTGGAGACGGCCGCGCTGAACGCCCGGCTGGCCGAGGAGCAGGTCGATATCACGCTGCCGGGCAGGGGTGAACAGCGTGGTGGTTTGCATCCGGTTACCCGGGCCATGCAGCGCATCATTGATCTGTTCGGTCGCTTT
>JABSSV010000060.1 GCA_013213875.1 Lysobacterales bacterium | reverse complement strand
TGCACGAACTTTTGAGGGCCTGCTCTACGACTTTACGCGGGTGCGTTTGGATCAGCCCACCTTGGCGCTGTTGCTGCAGGTGGCCGAGGACTCGGGGATCATGGCGCAGCGCGATGCGCTGTTTGCCGGTGCGTCGGTCAATCTCACAGAGCAGCGCCCGGCTCTGCATATGGCGCTGCGCTGTCCTGAAGTGCTTAACGCAGTCGGCGGCAGCGAAGCGGAGCGTGTGCGTGCGGCCATGGCGCGTTTGTTCCAGTTCGCTGACAGTCTGCATGCCGGTCAGTTGCCGCCTGCGGCGCAGGAGCAGGTGACCGATCTTGTGCATGTGGGTATCGGCGGGTCTTTATTGGGTCCAAAGCTCATCTGCGAGGCGCTGGAGTCCGAGACGGCATCGCTACGCGTGCATTTTCTCGGGTCCGTGGATGCGCTACCGCGGGAACGCCTGCTGGCCTCCCTGAATCCAGCTACCACTGCGGTGGTGCTGGTGTCCAAGAGCTTTACGACCGGCGATACGCTACTGCACGGTCGACGGCTGCGTAGCTGGTTGACCTCCGCGCTTGGTGAGCAGGGCGCGCAGCAGCGCTTGTTTGCGGTCACCTCGCAGATTGAACGGGCAGCTTCCTTCGGAATCGCTGCCGAAAGGTTGCTGTACTTCTCCGACTGGGTGGGTGGGCGCTATTCCCTGTGGTCGCCGGTTAGTCTGGCCGCAGCTGCCCGCATGGGGTCTGAGCGCTTCCGCCGCCTGCTAACCGGCGCTGCGGCCATGGATCGTCATTTTCAGCAGGCACCGCTGGGCGATAACTTGCCGGTCCTGGCTGCATTGATCAGCGTTTGGCATCGCAATGTATGTGGCTACGGTGCCTGGGGCTGCATGCCTTATGATCAGCGCTTACGCCTGCTGCCTGCCTATCTGCAGCAACTCATCATGGAGTCCAACGGCAAATCGGTCCGTGCCGACGGGACGGCTTCGGCACTACAAACCGCGCCGGTGGTGTTTGGTGAGACCGGTACCGAGGCCCAGCATTCGGTATTTCAAGCGCTGCATCAGGGTAGCGATGTGGTGCCCCAGAACTTTGTCGCAGTCGCGCGCCCGGATCACAGCGATCAGGAAGCGCATGCGGAATTACTGGCCAATATGCTGGCGCAGATGACGGCGCTGGCCGCCGGTCGCGACGAGGCCGCCACACGGGAGGCGCTTGGCTCCATGCCGGACGCTTTGCTGGCTCAGCGCCTGTTTACCGGTAATCGTCCTTCCGAACTGCTGATGCTGGATCAGTTGGATCCGGAACACCTTGGGCGCCTGCTGGCGTTCTACGAGCACCGGGTTTTTTGCGAGAGCGTGCTGTGGGGTATCAACGCATTTGATCAGTGGGGTGTGGAGCTGGGTAAGACGCTGGCCCCTGACATTCAGACCGCATTAGAGGCCGGAAATAATGTGGGCCAGGGTTTGGATGAGCTTCTGGCCCATATCCACCGGCTACGCCGCTAGCGCGGGGTGCCCGACGACCGGGCGTAATCAACTGCCGCGCTTGAGAACGCCCATGACACCGCGCATGATTTCCTTGCCCAAAAGGGTGCCAAAGCTGCGCGCAAAGCTTTTGACGGCTGCTTCAGTCGGGCTATCGCCGCGACGCGAGCGGGAGGTTTTTTTCTTGCCAGAGCTGCTGGCGGCTTTTCGGTTTGCCGCCTCGGCAGCGGCCGCTGCTTTTTGCGCGCGTGCCAGCAGGACTTCGGCGGCAGATTCACGATCAATACGTTCCTCGTAGCGGCCTGCCAAAGGGCTGGCCGCGCGTGCTGCGCTGCGCTCGGATTCGCTGAGCGGGCCGATGCGTGAGCTGGGCGGACAGATGAGGCAGGCATCAACCTGATTCGGCACGCCCTCCGCGTCCAGTGTCGACACCAGCGCCTCGCCGACACCCATTTCCGTGATGATTTGTTCCGTATCCAGTGCCGGGTTGGGACGAAAGGTTTGCGCCGCGGTGCGCACCGCCTTGCGGTCCTTGGGGGTGTAGGCCCTTAAGGCATGTTGCACCCGGTTGCCCAGCTGCCCCAGCACGTCTTCCGGGACATCGGCAGGGTTCTGGGTGATGAAATAAACCCCCACACCCTTGGAGCGTATCAGGCGCACGATCTGCTCAACGCTCTCCAGCAGCGCCGGCGGGGCCTTGTCGAACAGCAGGTGGGCTTCGTCGAAGAAGAACACCAGCTCCGGCCGCTCCGGATCACCCACCTCGGGTAGTTCTTCAAACAGTTCGGACAGGAGCCAAAGCAGAATCGTTGCGTACAGCCGCGGCTTGCGTATCAGGCGATCCGCGGCCAGCACGTTGATATGACCCGCGCCATCGTCTGCGCGGCGCATCAGGTCTCCCAACTGCAGCGCCGGTTCGCCGAAGAAGTCGCCCGCGCCCTGTTCCTCCAGCACCAGCAGACGTCGCTGGATGGCGGCCACGGACGCCGGGCTAATATTGCCATACTCCAGCGCCAGTTCCTGGCGTTGCTCACCGATGAAGCGAAGCATTTGCTGGAGATCCTCAAGATCCAGCAGCAGCAGTCCCTGATCATCGGCGACCCGGAACGCAATGTTCAGCACGCCTTCCTGCGTATCATTAAGCTCGAGCAGGCCGGCCAGCAGCAGCGGGCCCATTTCTGTAATGGTGGTGCGCACCGGATGTCCCAGCTTGCCTTCCACATCCCAGAAGATGGTTGGCCAGCCCCGTGCCTCATAGTCACTGATACCGATTTTCTCAATGCGCTCATCCACCTTTGGATGCGGGGTAATCGGCGTAGCCAGACCGGAAAGATCGCCCTTGACGTCCGCCAGAAAGACCGGTGTGCCCATGCGCGAAAAGCCTTCAGCCAGGACCTGCAAGGTCACGGTCTTGCCCGTGCCGGTGGCCCCGGCAACCAGGCCATGACGATTTCCCAGCGCCGGCAGCAGAAAGCGTTGCTCCTGGCCTTTGCCGATCAAAATAGGGGGGCTGTCGCTCATGATGGGATTCCTCGCCGCTGGAGCGAAGAGCATAATCAGCTTCACCGCCAAGGGCCAGCCTTACCCGCCAGCCCGTTTTTTTGCTGCCTTGCGGCGTCAGTGCCCAGGCGCGGCGGGCGCTTTCCTCCAAGCGCGGCTCGAGACCTGGCCTGCGCCCCGCTGCTAACGCCACTGCTAGGCACCTCGCGGTCATTGTGTCGGCCTCACAGGGCGCGTTAAGCTTGCGTTTTCGGACAGGCGCGCGCCTGTCTTTTTATGCCTAAAGAGCCAGAATTAATGAGTAAGGATAATAGCTATAAGCCTGCAGCGATCGAGGCTCGCATGCAGGCCCGCTGGAAAGACCAGCGCGCCTTCGCCGTCAGCGAGGATCCCGAGCGGGAGAAGTTTTATTGCCTGTCCATGTTGCCCTATCCATCCGGGGCTCTGCATATGGGACACGTCCGCAACTACACCATTGGCGACCTGGTAAGTCGCTACCACCGCATGTGCGGTCGCAATGTGTTGCAACCCATGGGGTGGGATGCCTTCGGTTTACCGGCGGAGAACGCGGCGATCAAAAATAATACGGCGCCAGCGAGTTGGACTTACGCCAATATTGAGCACATGCGCGGCCAGCTGGATCGGCTGGGTTTTGCCTACGACTGGGACCGGGAGGTCACCACCTGCCAGCCTGATTACTACCGCTGGGAACAGCTCATGTTCACGCGGCTAATGAAGAAGGGCCTGGCCTACCGTAAGGATTCCGAGGTCAATTGGGATCCGATTGACCAGACCGTGCTGGCCAATGAACAGGTGGTCGATGGGCGCGGCTGGCGCTCCGGCGCACTGGTAGAGCGCAAATCCATACCCCAGTGGTTCTTGAAAATCACTGACTATGCGGAAGAGCTACTGCAGGGCCTGGATGAGCTGGAGGGCTGGCCGGAAGCCGTCAAGACCATGCAGCGCAACTGGATTGGTCGTTCGGAAGGCGCGCAGTTCGCGCTGCCGGTGTGTGATCAGGCCGGTCAACTGCATGTGGATGGGCTGGCAATTGAGGTCTACACGACGCGACCGGACACGGCCTTCGGTGTGACCTATGCGGTGTTGGCACCAGAGCATCCCCTGGTGGACGCCATTACAACGGATGCGCAGCGTGCTGCGGTGAGCGATTTTGTGGCCCGCGTTGGCAGCGCATCGGAAATGGACCGTCTTGCCGACGAAGGGCAGCTGGACAAGCGCGGTGTCTTTACCGGCGCCTATGTCAAAAACCCCTTCAATGGGGAAGCGGTACCGCTCTACCTGGCCGACTACGTTCTCATGGGCTACGGCACCGGTGCCATCATGGCAGTGCCGGGGCAGGATCAGCGTGATTGGGACTTTGCCCAGGCCTACGGCTTGCCCATCGTGCGCACGGTCACGCCACCGGAAGATTTTGACGGTGAGGCCTGGACGGGTGCCGGTGTGGCCATGAACAGTGCCTGGCTGGATGGGCTGGAAGTCGAGGCAGCCAAGGCCAAGGCCATGGATTGGCTGGAGCAGGAAGGCATTGGTCAACGTACGGTCAATTACCGGCTGCGAGACTGGGGTGTGAGCCGTCAGCGTTACTGGGGCTGCCCGATTCCGGTCATTTACTGCGAGCACTGCGGCGCTGTGCCGGTGCCGGAAGATCAATTGCCCGTGGTGTTGCCCGAGGACGTGAGCTTTATGGGCGTGCAATCACCCATCAAGGCAGATCCTGAATGGCGCAAGACCACTTGCCCGGAGTGTGGCGGTCCCGCGGAACGGGAGACCGATACCTTCGACACGTTTATGGAATCGAGCTGGTATTACGCTCGTTACTGCTGCCCGGAAGCGGATGCGCAGCTGGATGAGCGGGCTGACTACTGGCTGCCGGTCGACCAGTACATTGGTGGCATTGAACACGCCATCATGCATCTCATGTATTTCCGCTTCTATCACAAACTGCTGCGGGACGCGGGCCTGGTGCATTCTGACGAGCCAGCCGACCGGCTGCTGTGTCAGGGCATGGTGGTCGCAGAGACCTTCAGTCAGGAACTGGCAGACGGCTCACGGGACTGGATCAACCCCGCCGACGTGGTGGTGGACAAGGATGACCGGGGCAAGGTGATTGGCGCCAGCCTCGCCAGTGACGGCAGTCCGGTGGCGGTCGGCGCGGTCGAGAAAATGTCCAAGTCCAAGAACAATGGCGTGGATCCGCAGGGCCTGGTAGACCGTTATGGCGCCGATACGGTGCGACTGTTTTCTATGTTTGCGGCACCGCCGGACCAGTCGTTGGAGTGGTCGGAATCCGGGGTAGAGGGGTCCTTCCGCTTCCTGCGCCGCCTGTGGGCTCTGGTCATGAATCACCTGGAGCAGGGTGATGTGCCTGCACTGGCGCCGGCTACGCTAACGGATGAGCAACGTGAATTGCGGCGCCTGGTGCATGACACGATTGCCAAGGTGGGGGACGATAT
>JABSSV010000006.1 GCA_013213875.1 Lysobacterales bacterium | reverse complement strand
CACCCCGGTTGCTTGGGTCTTTATCGTCATCTTCCTGGTGATGACCGCTGTGTTCACTTTTTACCTCGGCGGTTTCTACGCCCGGGGCATCGCCGACCTGGAGCCTTTTTTTCGCTTCCATCCCTGGCTTTATCTGTTTCTGGTACCGGCCATTTCCATGCGCCTGTGGGCAGAGGAACGTCGCTCTGGGACCATCGAATTGCTACTGACGCTACCCCTGACCGTGGCCCAGGCGGTGCTGGGTAAATATCTGGCTGCCTGGTTGTTCCTCGGTCTGTGCCTGCTGTTGACCTTTCCCATCTGGCTGACGGTGAACTATCTGGGCGACCCGGACAATGGCGCCATTCTGGCCGCCTATCTGGGCAGCTGGCTGATGGCGGGCGGCATGCTGGCCATCGGCTCCTGCCTGTCAGCGCTCACCCGCAATCAGGTGGTGGCTTTTATTCTCAGCGTCGTGGTCTGCTTTCTGTTTCTGCTATCTGGCCTGCCCATGGTGCTCGATCTTTTCAGTGCCTGGGCGCCACAGCTGCTGATAGACGCCATTGCCGGGCTGAGCTTTCTGGCCCACTTTGCTGATATTTCCCGCGGCGTTCTCGATCTGCGCGACCTGGTGTATTTCCTGCTGGTGATTGGTTTCTGGCTGGCGGCCAATGTGGTGGTGCTCAATATGAAGAAGGGTGAGGCATGAAACGACAAAAGCTGACCGCCGGAACCACGCTGCTACTACTGGCGGCGCTGTTTCTGAGTCTGGTGATCCTGTCCGGTCTCGCCTTCAAGGGTCTGCGTCTGGATTTGACGGAGAATCAGCAGTACACGCTCAGCGAGGGAACCCGCAGCGTGCTGGCTCATATGCAGGAGCCGGTGACGCTGTACATGTTTTTCTCCGAGGCGGCCAGCCGGGAACTGCCGCAGGTTCGCAGCTATGCCCGCTGGGTGCAGGAAATGCTCGATGATATGGCCGCGCATAGCGGTGGCAAACTAACGGTCCGGCGGATCGACCCGGTGCCGTTCTCCCCGCAGGAAGACGAGGCGGCCGCCTTTGGCCTGCAGGCCGTACCCGTCGGCACGGGCATCGAGTCCCTGTATTTCGGCATAGCCGGTACCAACAGCATTGACGGTGTGCAGATCATTTCCTTTCTGAACCCGTCCAAGCAAGCCTTTGTTGAATATGATCTGGCCAAGCTGATTGCCGGTCTGTCGCATCCCGAGCCCTTAACCGTGGGGGTGCTGAGTAGCCTGAATATGGAACCCGGCTTTGACATGAGCACCCAGCAGCCGCGTGCGCCCTGGGTGGTTTACGAGCAGTTGCAACAGTTGTTTGACGTGGTGACAGTCAGCGGCGAGGCGGACCAGTTTCCTGCTGATCTGGATTTGCTGCTGCTGGTGCATCCGAAAGCATTAAGTGAGGCCATGCAGTACCGCATTGACCAGTTTGTGCTGGCCGGTGGGCGTCTGGTCGTGTTTCTGGATCCCTTTGCTGAAGCTGATCTCGGTGACGATCCGAGTGATCCCATGGCACGCCTGAATGCCGGCTCCAGTTCGTCGCTGGCGCCGCTGCTGGAGGCCTGGGGTGTGGCCTATGACCCGCTGCGCTTTATCGGGGATCAGCGTTACGCGCTGGAAGTGAACTCCACCGCCAGTGCGCGCCCGGTGCGCCATTTGGCCATTCTGGCCATGGGCCGCGAGGGTATGAATCAGGACGACATCGTCAGCGCCGATCTGGAGGCCGTTAATGTCTCCTCGGCTGGCTGGTTTGAACCTCTGGCCGATGCCAGCACCACTTTTACGCCGTTGCTGAGTAGCAGTGAGAATGCCGCTCCACTGGATGCGAGCCGGCTCCGCTTCCTGGCCAACCCCGATGACCTGCAGGCGGGTTTTCAGGCGACCGGTGATCGCTATGCGGTGGTGGCGCGGATTGCCGGGCCGGCCGGCTCCGCTTTCGCCGATGGCAGCGGCTACGGAGACGATCAATACCGTTCCGAGGCCATTGCGGACGGCATCAATGTGGTGCTGTTTGCGGATACGGACATGCTGACCGATCGACTGTGGGTTAGCCGTCAGAACTTTTTTGGGCAGACCGTCACCAACGCCTTTGCGGACAATGGGTCGCTGGTGGTGAACGCGGTCGACAACCTACTTGGCAGTGACGATTTGATTGCCATCCGTACCCGGGCCAGCGCGGCACGACCTTTCGATCGCGTGGAGACCCTGCGTCTCGCAGCGGAAGGGGAGTATCGGGCCACGGAGGAGCGTTTGAATCAGGAGTTGGCCGATACGGAACGCAAGCTGGCTGATATGCAGGCAGCGCGTCCGGATGGCAGTCTCGGGGTCCTGAACGACGCGCAAGCGGAGGAAATTCAGCGCTATGTGGATCAGCGCACCGGGCTGCGCCAGGATCTGCGTGCCGTGCAGCATGCGCTGGATAAAGACATTGATGCGCTCGGCCAGCGCTTGACCCTGCTGAATGTGCTGCTGATGCCCGCGCTGGTGATTCTCGTCGCACTGGTGCTCGGTGGTCTGCGACGGCGTCGCCGCGAGGCGGCACGATCATGAGCCCCCGTGTGCTGTGGGGCGTTGCTCTGAGCCTGTTGCTATCGCTGTTGGCCATTGTATGGCTGCTGCCATCAACACCGCCCGTGCAATCCCTGACGGGGGCTGCGGTGCTGCCGGGCTTGCAAGAGCAGATCAATGCGGTGGATCGGGTGACAGTGCAGCAGGCGGGCGTCGCTGATCCCGTCGAGTTGCGCCGTGATGAACGTTTCTGGCGGGTTCAGGGTCTGTCCGGTTATCCCGTTGCCATGACACGATTGCGGCCAGTGCTGGCCGCTCTCGCCCGGGCGCAGGTGATCGAGGAAAAGACCGCAAACCCGGCTTATTTCGGGCGCCTTGGTGTGCAGGATCTGGACACACCCGGAGCCACTGGCCAGCTGCTCAGCTTGTATGCGGGTGACGCGGAGCAGTGGTCCGTGCTGGTGGGGGACGAGGCGCAGCGCCGCGACGGCCGCTATCTGCGACGCCCAGATCAGGCGCAAAGCCTGCTGTCTGATTTTGATGCGGCGCTACCCAAGGAGAGGCTCGGCTGGGTTGACCGGCGCGTGGTGGACCTGCCCGCAGCGCAACTGGCGGAGTTGCAGTTACAGCACGTTGACGGTGAAACGCTGACCGTGAGCAAGCTGTCGGCGGACGAGACTGACTTTACGCTGCAGGAGCTGCCGGCGGGCCAAGCGCCACGCTCCAGTTGGTCCGTCAATGGGCTCGCCAGCGCTCTGGCCGTGCTGGACTTTGACGCCGTCGTTCCGGCGGCAAATTTCGAGGGTGAGTTGCTAAGTCAGCTGCGGGCCGTGCGTTTTGATGGCCTGACAGTCAGTGCCGAATTACTGGCCGCGGAGGACGCCTACTGGTTACGCCTGAGCGCCTCAACGCCCTTTGTGGCAACCGAGGACCAGCAGCGGGATGTGCTGGAGCAAGCGGCTGAGAGCATTAACCAGCGTGTGCAGGGCTGGGTTTATCGCATTCCCGATGACAAGGCCGAGGTGATGCTGCGGCGCTTGAGCGATATTCTGCTCCCTGAGGACGGGGAGGCCTGATGCGGTCATCCCTGCTTCTGGTTCTGGTGGCGCTGCTGGGCGCCGCGGGCGTTATTCTGGCGGCTGTCGGTGCGCACCTGCCCGGCCTGGCGGATGACCCCTTGCGCTATCGTTCCTGGCAGTCCGCCAGCCTGATACATCTCGTCCATGTACCGGTGCTGTTGTTGCTGGCGCTGCAGGACCGGTCCGGCTGGCGTGCGCCAGCCTGGGCCATGCTGGCTGGCGTGCTGGCTTTCAGCGGCAGCATCTATGCCGCTGGCCTGGTGGGTCAGGCCCGGCCCGGACCCATCGCACCGATCGGTGGCATGCTGCTGATTGGCAGCTGGTTATGGCTGGCCGTGGCCGGCTGGCGTGCCAGCGCACGCGGTTGAGTCGCCTGCGCTATAACTGGCGCACGGCCACAGCCCATCTGTGCGCAACCTGCCCCCGGCTGGCGCGTTTTATCAACGATTTTGGCAACGAGCGCCTGTGGGTCCGCGGTGATCAGGATGTGTTTCGGGCGCTGGCGCGCGCCATTGCCTACCAACAGCTATCCGGGGCTGCCGCGGGCACGATCCATGGCCGTTTTGAAGCCCTGTTTACCGACCAGCGGCCGGACGCGCGTCAGACGCTGGCGCTCGGTAGTGTGGCTTTACGGCAGACCGGCCTGTCCCGGGCCAAAACGCTGGCCTTGCTGGATTTGGCCCAGCGCGTACATGACGGCAAGCTGCCTGGCGCCCGTCAGCTGTCGCGACTGGACGACGATACGCTGATCCAGCGCCTGAGCGCCGTGCGCGGGGTGGGCCCCTGGACCGTGCAGATGTACCTGCTGTTTACCCTGGGCCGACCGGATATCATGCCGGCCACGGATCTGGGCGTGCAAAAAGGGGTGCAACAGATTTACGCACTGGCGCAGAAACCGACCCCGGCGCAGGTGCTTGAGCGCACCGGCAAACTGGCGCCTTATCGTTCAGCCGCGGCCTGGTACTTCTGGCGTGCGGCAGATAATGCCTGACTTTGACCGGGCTAAATGTGTCGCTGTTGCCCGGAACGGTGGCACCAGTGCCAGGGCTCATAGCTGATGCGGTGACGGTTGTTCTCCGGATAGGACTCCAGAAACCCGTAGCTGGCGGCCTGCTGCTTGAGCCATGCATAGGCGGCCGTGCTGGCGAATTCCTCCTCCAGCACCGCCGATCCCGGCGTCGTGAGGTCCAGCGCCGCCCCACTGTGATGTTCGCTGTAGCCAGGTGCAGCGGATACGGCAAGAATCTGATCTATCGCCTGGCCATCATCCAGCTTGCGTTGAATCAGTTCCGCCTGATAGCGCACGGAGCGAAAGGCTGACACCAACTGCAGTTCGACACCGTCGAGCGCTGCCGCAGCGCGCATACGTTCCCACGCCCGAAGGGCCAGCGCGGTCATTTGCTGGGGACGCGCGAACTTGTCCGGGCCCGCAGCCACCAGTTCTTTGGGTTCCGGCTGCAGCGGCAAGCGATGTCGCACGCCGTAGTCATGCGGCAAGCCGAGCTGTTCATTCAACGCTGCAATGCTGCGTCCGAAGCGCGTTCGACGGCGTGGAAAGCGGCGCTGCAGACGAGCTCCCTGCGGTTGGTAGCCCAGCGACTGGAGCAGCTTTGCACAGGCGCCTCGCGGCTCAGCCTGAAGCTCAAAGCGCCCATAGCGGGCAGCCACACGTTCCGAGGCAACAATCAGTTGCTCACCGATTCTTTGCTGGGGGAAATGCCTGGCCACCTGGGGCCCGACTATCACACCCGTGCCCGGGTCCATGGTGATGGCGCCGACCACGCGTCCCGCACCGAGCGCGACGATCAGGCAGCGATCGGAGAGGCCGGGGCCCCGGGAGCGTGCGAGGGCATCCATGGGCAGCCCGCGGGGTGCTTCTGCCAGCGCACGCAGCAGACGGTGGTCGTGGTCCTGGTCCAGGCGGATCTGCACGGGGGCGGGGGAAGAGGTCATGGCATCGCGGGGCCGGGAAGATGTAGCGAGCGTAGCACAGGCAAGCGCTCGGAGGTGGGGCACAAAAAAAGCCGCCCGCAGGCGGCTTTTTCCGTCCGGTGCCCGTGACTCAGAACTTGAAGCTCAGATCCAGCATCAGGCGTTCAAAATCACGCTCTGTGCCCAGGTCACCATCAATATCGTTGATGAAGTAGGTGAACTTGCCCGCCACGTTTTTGCGCAGCGCATAGCTGCCCTTGATGATCCAGCCGCGTGCATCGGTACCACCGCCGCCGAAGTCTGAATCGGTCAAGAGACCCAGAGCGGCATCGGCTTCCAGATCTTCATAGGCCAGGCCCAGATCCCAGGTGCCTTTGGCCTTGGCGCTGCCGAGTTTGACGCCAACGATATAGCCCGTGTCAAACTCGTCCGCATCCTGGTTTTGCACGTAATCGGCATAGGCCAGCGCGGGCAGATCGAACATCTTCCAGCCCAGTTCCGCAAAGGCCTGAATGCCCTCGTAGTTGTAGCGATAGACGGAACCCACTGAGCTGTTACCGAAGAAATCACCGTCACCGAAGAAAGAGGAACGACCCCTCGTGTCAAAGGAGTGTGCGCCCAGACCGGCACGGAATTTGCCATTCTCACCAAGGTTCATGCGGAAGCCCGCTTCGGCGATCCAGGCAAAGCTGTCACCGCGGCGGGAGTCGCTTTCCAGCCAGGTGCCGATGCCGTTAGCGAAGAAGCTGCCGTTATCCCAGACCACGCTGGTGCCTTCCGGGCGCCAGTCCGAATCCCACAGCAGGGAGTTCTTGCCCACCGGCGCCAGTTCGTTCTTGAACTTACCGCCGATAATATGCGTGTTTTCCAGACCGCTCCATTTGAAGTAGGCCAGGTCCAGGTTCAGGTCCTTGGTGGTGCCACCCCCACCAAGCGTCTGGTTGGAAGAGACGGGATCGTCACTGCCAGAGGCGAGACCGATGCCGACTTCCAGATCGTCATAAACGTCTGCCACCAGCGCGGCGCGGGCGCGGATACGGCTGCGGTTGCGATCGTCCTTTCCTTCCTGCGCAATATTCTCAAAGCGGTAGCGGAAGTCGCCTTTCCAGCGCAGTGATTCCGCCCAGGAAACGCTGCTGACGGCTTCCTTGGCCTCCGCGACTGCGGCCTCGGTCTGCTCCACATGGGCCGCTTGCAGGGCCTGGTTTTCCTTCTGCAGCGTGGCATTGGATGATTCCAACTGGTCCAACCGGCTGGTCAGGGCCTGCAATTGCTCACGCAGCATGCTGATTTCGTCTTCCACGGACTGGGCATGAGCCGGGCTACTGGCAACCGCCAGCCCCACGGCGAGAGCAAGAATGCTTTTTTGGGTGCGTTTCAGATTCATGGCGCAATACCTTGGTTGTTCTGTCGATTGAGTCAGTAAAGTTTATGAACGTTTTGTTACATAAATATGACGTTCTAGGCTATTTGTGATCTTTCAAAGTGCCTGGGGTGCGTGGCCTTCAGGCGCCCTTGGCAATAAAAAACCCCGCCGCTGGCGGGGTTTTTCCTGGTCTTGAGGTCTGCTGTTACTGCAGCTTGGCCAGTTCTCGCTCAGCCACAACGGCGGGCAGCGGGACATAACCGTCTTTTACGACGACTTCCTGACCCTGGCGGGCCAGAACGAGCTTGAAAAACTCCTGAGTAAGCGGCGGCAGAGGTTTGCCGGGCTCCTTGTTTACATAAACATAGAGGAAGCGGGCCAGCGGATAGCCACCGGTTGCTGCATTTTCCTTGGTGGCGGCCACAAAAGGCTTGTCAGCGCTGCGTGACAGGGGGACGGCGCGTACGGAAGAGGTGGTGTAGCCGATGCCCGAATAACCGATGCCGTTCAGTGAAGAACTGACTGACTGCACCACAGAGGCTGATCCTGGCTGCTCGTTTACGGTATTTTTGAAATCACCTTTGCAGAGCGCGTTGTCCTTGAAGTAACCGTAGGTTCCGGATACAGAATTGCGGCCATAGAGCTGCATATCCCGCTTGTCCCAGGCACCTTTCAGGCCGAGCTGGCCCCATTGGGTGATATCTTCTGTGCCACCGCAGGTGCGCGTTGATGAAAACACGGCATCTACCTGATCGATGGTCAGGCCCTCAATGGGGTTGTCCTTGTGCACAAATACCGCCAGTGCATCAATGGCGACGGCGATCGGCGTTGGTTTGTAGCCGTATTTCGCTTCGAATGCTTCGAGTTCCTTGTCTTTCATCATGCGGCTCATGGGGCCAGCATTTGATGTGCCTTCGGTGAGGGCAGGTGGCGCCGTTGAGGAACCGGCGGCCTGAATCTGCACATTCACATTGGGATAAATGCGCTTGAACTCTTCAGCCCACAGGGTCATCAGGTTCGCCAACGTGTCGGAGCCCACGCTAGACAGGTTGCCAGATACGCCAGCGGTTTTTTCATAGGTTGAGAGGCCTTCATCGACGTCTGATTGAGCCAGCGCAGGTGCGGCAAGTAGTGCGGCAGCAGAGACGAGTGCTGCTTTGCAGTAGTTACGGATCATCACGGGAAACTCCCTAGCTTAGGTTACTGTGTTCAGAAGCTATACAGCGTAAGCAGCGTGTGTGACAGAAGTATGACAGCGACAGCAATATCTCTGTCACTCGCTCAGCTGGCTGCGCCGTGTGCGACCGTTAGTCGGCTTCTAGTTCTGCCATGATTTCGTCGATGCTGGCGTAGCGGACATTTTTTCCGATCACCAGGTAAATGACGTATTCAGCGATGTTTTGACAGCGATCGCCAATGCGCTCCAGGGCACGCGCAGCCCACAAAACGTTGAGAATGACGGGGATCGAGCTGTGATCTTGCATCATATAGCTGATGAGCTGTCGCGTGATGGCTTTGTACTTCACGTCCACCTTGCGATCCGCTTTGGATACGGCCAGCGCAGCGTCCGGATCCGTGCGTGCGAAGGCATCGAGAACGCTGGTCAGCATGCGGCTGACCTGTTCGCCCATATGCTCCAGTTCCTGGCGAACGTCTTCCTCCAATGTGCCTCTGAGTTCGTCGCCGACTGTCTTCGCCACGCGCTTCACTTCATCACCAATACGTTCGAGGTCGTTGATGGTACGGATCACCGCCATGACCAGGCGCAGATCACTGGCAGCTGGCTGGCGGCGAGCCACGATTCGCGTGCAGTCGTCATCGATCTCAACTTCCAGCGCATTCACCCTGGCGTCGTTCTGCACCACCTCGGCGGCCAGCTCTTCCGAACCGGTAATTAACGCCTTAACCGCTTTATTCAATTGTTCCTCGACCACCCCGCCCATTTGCAGCACCTTGCTGCGGACTTCCTCCAGTTCTTCGTTGAACTGCTGCGAGATGTGTTCACTGAGATGTAGCTTGTCCATGGCTTTGCTCTCCTGGCGCTGCGGGCTTAGCCGTAGCGGCCGGTGATGTAGTCTTCCGTTTGTTTGATACGCGGGCGGGTGAAGACCTGGTCGGTTTCGCCAAACTCGATCAATTCACCAAGGTACATAAATGCGGTGAAGTCCGAAACCCGCGCAGCTTGCTGCATGTTATGGGTCACGATGATGATGGTGTAATCCTTCTTCAGCTCATTGATCAGTTCTTCCACCTTGAGCGTAGAGATCGGATCCAGTGCCGAGCATGGCTCGTCCAGCAGGATCACCTCGGGTTGAACGGCGATGGCTCGCGCGATCACCAGGCGCTGCTGTTGGCCGCCGGACAGACCGAAAGCCGGTGTATGCAACCGATCTTTCACCTCATCCCAGAGAGCCGCGCCTTTCAGTGCCCATTCCACGGTTTCGTCCAGTTCGCGGCGTTTGTTCACGCCCTGGATGCGCAAGCCATAAGCCACGTTTTCGTAGATAGACTTGGGGAAGGGGTTGGGCTTCTGAAATACCATGCCCACCTCCCGGCGCAGCTCGGCCACATCAACGGTATTCGCGTTAATGTCCTTGCCGTTGAGCCGGATGCTGCCATCCACACGACAGCTGTCGATGAGGTCATTCATGCGATTGAAGCACCGTAGCAGCGTTGATTTGCCGCAGCCGGAGGGACCAATAAAAGCCGTTACCTTCCGGTCTGCTATCTGCATGTCGATATCTTTCAATGCCTGAGCTTCCCCATACCAGAGGTTCAGCTTATCCACGGTGATTTCCACCGGTCCCAGGTCCAGATCCTCTGGGATGGCCGGGTGGCTGTGATCAGGTGCGAGGTTCATTTCAGTTGCGTCGTTGGTCATGTTTCTAATCCACGGTATTTTTCACGCAAGCGGTTTCTTACAGTAATAGCAACAATGTTCAACAGAATCGTCACGATCACCAGCAGTAGTGCGGTGGCATAAACCAGGGGGCGGGCCGCTTCCACGTTAGGGCTCTGAAAGCCCACATCGTAGATATGAAACCCAAGGTGCATGAATTTGCGTTCCAGATGCAGGAATGGCGCATTGCCATCCAGCGGTAAGGAAGGCGCGAGTTTCACCACGCCCACCAGCATCAGCGGTGCTACCTCACCAGCGGCACGTGCGATCGCCAGAATCATGCCGGTCATGATCGCCGGGCTGGCCATGGGTAAGATGGTGCGCCATAGCGTTTCCCATTTGGTGGCCCCGAGTGCCAGGCTGCCTTCACGGATGGCCCGCGGGATTCTCGCCAGCCCTTCCTCCGTTGAGACAATCACAACGGGAAGGGTCATGAGAGCGAGCGTCAAAGAGGCCCAGAACAAGCCGCCAGTGCCAAAGGTGGGGGCGGGCAGTGCCGACTCAAAGAAAAGTTCGTCGAGACTGCTGCCAATGGTATAAACAAAAAAGCCTAGGCCGAACACTCCGTAGACAATAGACGGTACACCGGCCAGGTTATTAACGGCGACGCGAATGGATCGGGTCAGCAAACCCTGCGTCGCATATTCTTTCAAATAAACGGCTGCAATGACCCCAAACGGCGTGACCACTACGCTCATCAGCAGCACCATAAGAATGGTGCCAAAAATGGCGGGAAAGATACCGCCCTCTGTGTTCGCCTCGCGCGGTTCCTCGCTGAGAAACTCCCATACCTTGCCCAGGTAGTGAACCATCTTGCTGCCGAGGCCCATGGCATTTGGCTGATAGGCGTGCAGGATAGTGGCCAAAGGCAGGTCGCGTTCCTCGCCATTAGCTGTGCGCATCACGACGCTGTCGCGGCCGATCTGCCGGTCAAAATCAATCAGCCGTTCTTCGAGTGCCCTGTATTCTGCTTCCAGGCCCTCACGCTCGCGTGCAATCTCGGCGCGGGCTTTCGGATCGTTATCTCCCTTTAGCTCCAGTTTGCGCTGTGCCAGCCGCAGTCGCTCCAGCCGGTAATTGATTTTCCCGATCTCTCCGCGCTCCAGATCATGGATTTCTGCGCGCAGGGACTCCGCGCGTGCGAGGCGCTGCTCAAACTCGCTGTTGATATTGTCGGCACGGACAGCGGTTCCGTCCTCTTTGATACCAACCAGACGGCCAATAAAGGCGCCCCACTCATCGCGTTCAAGCAGGAAGAGTGATCGCGGCTCGCTGCGTTCAAGTACAAAGGGTTCCAGCACCCAGCGGAAGTCCTGGCCGGTTACATCGCGGTTACCCACCTTGAGCAGAGTGCGGTCCACCTCCACCAGCTCTGGCGGCAGATCGACACCTGCTTCACGGAGTCGCTCGGCAGGAATGGTTTCCGTCTCACGCAGCTGGCCAGCCAGGGTGACCTGTTCGCCGGTTTCGGTTTGTACGATCCACTCCTGGATGCTGGCCGGCCAGAAGTGTCCGAGGCCACGCCAGGCGATCAGGCTGAGCAGTCCAACCACAAGCAGCAGACAAGCGGTGACCGCAGCGGCGTTAAGCCAGATCCATGGCGCACCGGTGGCTACCCATTTCTTGAAGTTCTTCATGTCCGGTGCCTCACAGGGAACTGTATTTCTCGCGTAACCGCTGACGGATGAGTTCCGCACCGGTATTGACGACAAAGGTAAAAATGAACAGGGTCAATGCGGCCAGGAAGAGAATGCGGTAGTGGGACGAGTTCACTTCCGATTCCGGCATTTCGACCGCGATGTTGGCAGCCAGCGTGCGCATGCCTTCGAACAGGTTCCAGTCCATGATGGGTGTATTACCGGTGGCCATGAGCACGATCATGGTTTCGCCCACCGCTCGGCCCAGACCAATCATCAAACCGGAGAAAATGCCCGGGCTGGCGGTAGGGAGAATCACGCGAATCATGGTTTGCCAGCGTGTGGCGCCCAGCGCAAGGGATCCGTCAGACAGGCTTTTGGGTACGCCAAAGACAGCATCCTCTGCAATGGAGAAGATGGTCGGGATGACGGCAAAGCCCATGGCAACCCCGACCACCAGCGCGTTGCGCTGGTCGTAACTGATACCCAGTTCCTGGCTGAACCAGAGGCGCATATTGCCCGCAAAGAACAGGTCCTGAATGGGGCCTGCGAGCGCCAGGGCCGCCCATACCAAAACGATCATGACCGGGATCAGCAGCGCCGGCTCCCAGCCCTCTGGCGCCAGACGACGCAGGAACGGGTTCTGTGACCCGAACCAGGAGAAGATCAGCAGCCCGACAGGGACGACCAAGAAGATGGCAAATACCCCGGCCAAGTTTTCTTCCAGAAACGGCGCAAACCAGAGACCGGCGAGAAAGCCCAAAATAACGGTCGGCAGTGCTGCCATAATCTCAATGGTCGGCTTGACTACCTGGCGTAGGCCCGGTGCCATGAAATAAGCAGTGAAGGCCGCACCGGCCAGCGCGAAGGGGACCGCAAATAGCATGGCATACAGGGCCGCCTTGAGCGTTCCGAAAGCCAGCGGGGTAAGGCTGAATTTAGGCTCGAAATCGTTACTGGCCGATGAGGACTGCCAGATATGGGCCGGCTCCGCATAGTTCTCGTACCAAACCTTGCCCCACAAGGATGAGAATGAGATCTCCGGATGCTTGTTGTCGAGCCGCAGAAGCTCGGCTGCACCATTAGCCCCGATGGTAAGTAGGCCATTGGCCCGTGGTGATAGCGCGAAAGCCTCTGGTGAGATCGCATCAACGGGTTCCAGCATGACCCGCTGACCGGCGGTAGAGTGATAAACGCCCAGCATGCCGGTGCTATCGATAGCGATAAAACCTTTGCGTCGGTATTCGGTCTGTATCCGCTCGATCGCGCCTTTCTGCGCGGGAAAAGAGCGTATCGGGGTCAACTGGTAGGCATTGTCGTCATCACGCACCGGAAACAACTGATTGATACCGCCGTCAGCGTCGCCGGCGAGTACGGAAATGCTGCCTAGTAGCATGTGCAGTTCAGTAATGGCTGCGTCAGAAACTTTTAATGTCTGGCTTGGGTTCATCGACGGCAGGTCATAACGGTGAATCTGCCCCTGATCATCGCCCAGGTAAGCCCAACGGTGATTACCGCTTATTGCGATGCTGGTTGCCGTGAAGCCCAATTCGGCCGTCAGGTTGCGGCTATCCAGCGTACGCTCACCGGTGAGGAAGTTTTGCTCCATGCTGCCATAGCTGACAAACAGCTGATTCATGCTAATGGCAGCAACCACCAGCGAGTTGTCACCACTGCTGAACGTGAAATCGACAACAGGCGAGCCGTCCGTCAACGGTCGCCATTGGGTGCCATAGGGAAAATCCAGGCCTGGCTCGATGCGACGATTTTCAATGCCGTCATCGTAATTAGTTGAGAAGCGTCTCTCCAGCAGGAATATCTCACCACTCTCCGCCAGTAGCGCGAGTTGCGCCGGCTGGGTGTCTGATTCTGCCGCAGCGCTTAGTCTCGTCTCCGCCAGGGGTGCAAAGCGCTCCTGTGCAAGCGGCGCTAAATCCTCGGTCTGGAAAAACTCGATGGTGCCGTCGGCCGTTACGCGTGTGCCGACTTCAAGTTGTTCCTCCACGCTCAAATACAGGGGCGGCTCATCAGTCCAGGCGCTCCGCTGTCCTAGCGTCTCTGACTCTGATGAGGAGGGTAGGAACAGGGGAAAGACAACCCACAAGAGGTAGAACAAAATCAAAACGACAGCGCCAATCACAGCCACCCCGCCGACAGCAATCAGCCATCGGGCCAGGGCGTCCT
The DNA here is from genome assembly GCA_013213875.1 of Lysobacterales bacterium. GTDB lineage: Bacteria > Pseudomonadota > Gammaproteobacteria > Xanthomonadales > SZUA-36 > Marinihelvus. Next base: position 403 of record JABSSV010000006.1, on the reverse strand, counting down.
TTAGTTGACGGCGCTTGTGGAAATCGTCCATGTCGCGACGGTCAGCATTACCGTCGGCGTTGCTATGAGCTCTCATGGCAGCATGTTATGTGTGAAATATGACAAGATTATTACAGCCGTGTCAGCCGTGGTGACCAACCTGCTAACCCAAGGGATGCAGGGTGGTTCCAACGGGAGATTAAACGATGTCGGGCGGGTATTTTAGCGATATTTTCGCGACTTCACCCGTTCTTCCTTGAAGCCCGCCTCAGAAAGGAGCCCTTGCTGGCGCGCCAGCGCTAATGGTCTTACCCGGATGTGTGCTCGCAGATAACGATGCTGGACGCCATTGGCAACTGGAGCTCATCGTGCCGACCGCTTACCACGGTATTTACGTTTGCTTCTGCCATCTCGGTGGCTGATG
>JABSSV010000059.1 GCA_013213875.1 Lysobacterales bacterium | reverse complement strand
TCTGGGCCTTGAGCTGGCGCTGCAGGCGTTGGAAGTTCCTTTCCTGCGCACGGCGGTTGGCGATCGCTTTATCCATCAGACGCTGGTGGAGAAAGGCTGGGTGCTCGGTGGCGAGGCGTCCGGCCACATGCTGTGTCTGGATCGCACCAGTACCGGGGACGGCATTGTCAGTGCCTTGCAAGTGCTGGAGGTGATGGCACGTTCGGGCCGGTCACTAGCAGAGCTTTGCGAGGGCATGCAGAAAATGCCGCAGGTCATGATAAACGTACCGGTGGCAGCCACTGCGCGTGCGCGTCTGGAAGACTGTGAACCCGTGCGCAAGGCCCGCGAGGCTGTTGAAGCGCGCATGGGTACACGCGGGCGGGTCATCTTGCGCTCCTCGGGTACGGAACCGCTGATCCGGGTCACGCTGGAGGGCGAAGACGGCGAACAGGTCCAGCAGCTGGCCGAGGAACTGGCGGCAGTGGTCAGGCAAGAGCTGGGCTAGTTGCCGGCTGCGAGCTTCCGGCAGCCTTTTACGGCGCGACAAAGCCGTTGTGCAAACGCTGGCCTAGGCGTACTGTTTGCCCCCGATGCCTTGCTTTAATGCATTCCTCAAGTCAACACGCCCAGCTCCTTACCCACCTGCGTGAAGGCCTCAATGGCGCGATCCAGATGGGCCCGCTCATGGGCCGCGGACAGCTGCACGCGAATGCGCGCCTCGCCCTGCGGTACTACCGGATAGAAAAAGCCAATCACATAGATGCCTTCTCCGATCAGGCGCGCGGCAAACTGCTGCGCCAGCGGTGCGTCGTAGAGCATGACCGGTACGATGGGGTGCTCACCCGCTTTCAAATCAAAGCCTGCTTCCGTCATAGCGGCGCGGAAGTAGGCGGCGTTTTCATGCAGCTTGCGTCGACGCTCCGGGCTTTCGGCCAGCAGATCGAATACGCGGCTGGCAGCGGCCACCAGCGGCGGCGGCAACGTGTTGGAAAACAGGTAGGGCCGTGAGCGCTGGCGCAGCAGATCGATAATCTCCTGGCGCCCCGTGGTATAGCCGCCGGAGCCTCCTCCCAAAGCCTTGCCGAGGGTGGAAGTGGTGATATCAATGCGTTCCAGCACGTCGTGATACTCGCCCGATCCGCGCCCATGGGCGCCAAGAAAGCCGGTGGCGTGACAATCGTCGACCATGATCAGGGCCTGATAGCGATCTGCCAGCTCAGCGATCTGGTCCAGACGGGCGATGTCACCATCCATGGAAAAGACGCCGTCGGTAGCGATCAGTCGGGTGCGGCAGTCCTGCGTGTCCTTAAGTGCCTGCTCCAGCGCTCTCATGTCGCTGTGCGCATAGCGATGACGCTGGGCTTTGCACAGACGGATGCCATCGATGATCGAGGCATGGTTCAGCGCGTCAGAGATCACCGCGTCCTCCGGGCCCAGCAGGGTCTCGAAAAGACCGCCGTTGGCGTCGAAGCAGGCGGCATAGAGGATGGCATCATCGGTGCCATGGAACGCGGAAATTTTCGCTTCCAGTTCCTTGTGCAGGTCCTGAGTACCGCATATGAAGCGTACGGAGGCCAGACCAAAGCCATGCTCATCCAGCGCCCGGTGGGCCGCTGCGATCACTTCCGGGTTGTCGGCCAGCCCCAGGTAGTTGTTGGCGCAGAAGTTCAGCACCTCGCGCTCGCCACCCTGGCCCTCATCCACGGCGATGGCGACCCGCTGGGGCGAGGTGATGACCCGCTCTGACTTGTACAGGCCCGCGGCCCGGATCTCGTCCAGCGTCTCCTGCAGCCGGCTCATGTCTTTTGCTGCTGTGCTCATGCGATTGCTCCTGTCCAGTCGCAAACGACCTTGCCGCAATGGCCACTGGCCATGAGGTCAAAACCGTGTTGGAAATCGTCAATGGGAATATGGTGGGTCAGGGCCTTTTCCAGGGGAAATCCCGTGAGGACCATTTGCGTCATCTTGTACCAGGTCTCATACATGATGCGGCCGTAGATGCCCTGTAAATGCAACCCTTTGAAAATCACCTGGTCCCAGTCAGCCGCCGTATCGTTCGGCAGCAAGCCCAATAGGGCGATTTTTCCACCGTGATACATGTGATGCAGCATGTCATTGAAGGCGCCCGGATGGCCAGACATCTCCAGCCCTACGTCAAAGCCGTCCAGTCCCAGCTCGCGCACGCGCTCACTGATAGATTCGCGGCTGACGTTGATGACCTGATCAGCCCCCATGTCCTGCGCCAGTTGCAGCCGGTGGTCATTCACATCGGTAATCACCACGTGCCGGGCCCCTACGTGCCGGCAGATGCCAGCGGCGATGATGCCAATGGGCCCGGCTCCGGTGATCAGCACGTCTTCGCCCACCAGGTCGAACTGCAGCGCGCAGTGCGCGGCGTTGCCAAAGGGGTCGAAAAAGGCCGCCAGTTCCGGCGCGATCTGATCGGGGATCGGCCATAAATTGCTGGCTGGCACCACCACAAACTCGGCGAAAGCCCCGTTGCGATTGACCCCGATGCCCTCCGTGTTCGGGCACAAATGAGGCGTGCCGGCCCGGCAGTTACGGCAGTGTCCGCAGACCACATGCCCCTCGGCAGAAACCCGCTCGCCCAGTTCGTAGCCGGTTACCCCATCGCCCAGGGCAGCGATGCGGCCCACAAACTCATGCCCGATGACCAGGCCGGGACGAATGGTCGCCTGGGACCAGTCATCCCACTTGTAGATATGCAGATCCGTTCCACAGATAGCGGTTTTTTCAACCTGAATCAGTACTTCGTTGGTGCCGGGCACGGGTATGGGTACCTGTTCCATCCAGATGCCGGGTGCCGCATCACGTTTGACCAGGGCTCGCATGGTGTTGGCCATGAGGTGTCTCAGCGCAGGTGGGGGGAGTCGATTATACCCCCGCTGCGGCGGTGTGGCGCAGCTGAGCGACGGTCAGGCGGCCAGTCGTTCCACCAGCTCCGGCAGGGCCACGGCTGCCGTGCTGCGCACAACCCGCTGTGCATGGGGGCTCAGGGAGGTGGGCTCCGGATTCAACTCCAGGAAGAGGGCGCCGGCATCGCGTGCCAGCAAGGGCAGACTGGCCGCTGGCTGCACCACGCCGGAGGTGCCAATGGCAAGGAGCAGGTCACAGCGGCTGGCCAGTGACAGGGCCCGCTCCAGGGCCGCTGCCGGCAAAGACTCACCAAACCAGACCACATCAGGGCGGGCCAGCCCTTCCCGGGCGTAGGGTGATGGCGGGGGCTTCTGGTCGCTGGCCAGCAGCTGCTCATCACTCAGGGCTTCGCCGGTAATGGAGCAGACACTGCGCTGGATGTTGCCGTGCAATTCGATGACTGACGAAGAGCCCGCCAGCTGGTGAAAGCCGTCCACGTTCTGGGTCACGATCACCAGTGCCGGCCAGCGTCTCTCCAGTGCTGCCAGGGCGTGATGTCCGGCGTTAGGTCGCGTGGCCCTGATGGCGCGCCGGCGTTCTTCGTACCAGTTCCACACCCGCCGGGGATGCCGGGCAAAGGCCTCCGGCGTCGCCAGTTCTTCCGGCCGATAGCGTGCCCAGTGTCCGGTGAGGGCGTCCCGGAAGGTGGGGATGCCGCTTTCGGCGGACATGCCGGCGCCACTCAGGACCAGCGGACGTTGGGCCGCCTGAATCTTTTCCAGCATCTCACCCGGCCAGGCTGAATGGTCGTTCATAGTCGTTTTCCCGTGCTTGGAGCCGTCAGTGTAGGGCAATTTGTCACCGCGGATTATTTGCATGAGCGCGCGCCTGTCATGGTCATGGGGCCATGGCGGGTGTAGACTATGCGGCCCCGAAATCAGTGCCTTAGGGACACACAGGTGGTAACCAGAACCATGACCGGCAAGCTGTTTATAAAAACCCATGGCTGTCAGATGAACGAGTACGATTCCGACAAAATGGCGGACGTGCTCGCGGCCTCCCATGGGCTGGAACTGACCGATCGCGAAGAAGAGGCAGATGTGATTCTTCTCAATACCTGCTCTATTCGGGAAAAGGCTCAAGAAAAGGTGTTTTCCCAGCTGGGGCGCTGGAAGAATCTGAAAAAGGACAAGCCGCATCTGGTAATTGGCGTGGGCGGCTGTGTGGCCAGTCAGGAAGGTGAGGCGCTGGTGAAACGCGCACCGCAGGTGGATTTGGTGTTCGGCCCCCAGACCTTGCATCGGCTGCCCGGCATGCTGGATGAGGCTCGCGATACGGGCACCGCGCATGTGGATATCTCCTTTCCGGAGATTGAAAAATTTGACAGCCTGCCGGCGCCCGGTGCGCAGGGCGCCAGCGCTTTCGTGTCCATCATGGAAGGTTGCAGCAAGTACTGCACCTTTTGCGTGGTGCCCTATACCCGCGGCGAAGAAGTCAGCCGGCCGCTGGACGATGTGATTGTTGAGTGTGCGCGTCTGGCGGAGCATGGCGTGCGCGAAATCAATCTGCTGGGACAGAACGTCAATTCCTACCGTGGCCCCATGCATGAGGGCGGGCACGCGGACCTGGGACTGCTGATTCACTATGTGGCGGCCATCGACGGCATTGATCGTATTCGCTTCACCACCTCACACCCCGTTGAGTTCAGTCAGAGCCTGATTGAGGCGTTCCGGGACGTGCCGGAGTTGGCGAACTATTTGCACTTGCCGGTGCAAAGCGGCTCCGATCGCGTTTTGAGCATGATGAAGCGCGGCCATACGGCGCTGGAGTATAAGCAGAAGATCCGGCGACTGCGGGAAGTTCGGCCCGACATCAGCCTGTCATCTGATTTCATCGTCGGCTTTCCGGGTGAAACGGAGCAGGACTTCGAGCGCACCATGAAGCTGATTGAGGACGTGGGTTTCGATGCCAGCTTCAGCTTTATCTATTCCGCTCGCCCCGGTACGCCGGCGTCCAATCTGGCTGATGAAACCCCGCTGGCGGAGAAAAAACTGCGCCTTAGCCGCTTGCAAGCGCGCATCAATGCACAGGCGGCG
>JABSSV010000058.1 GCA_013213875.1 Lysobacterales bacterium | reverse complement strand
CGCGGCGGGTATTGAGCTGCCGGACGCGGCGCTGGTGTTCGATGGCGAGACCCTGGTGAATCTTGAGCTGGGCGTTAAGGGCACCTTGCTGGACGGCCGTTTACAGCTCGCTCTGGCCCTGTTTCGCCAGGACCGCGACGAGGTGCAGGTCAAGCAGTCCATCGTGATTGCTGATGCAAGCGGTGCCTGCCCCTGTGAGTTTGTGGACAGCCTGCAAAATGCTGCTGGTGGACTGAATCAGGGCCTGGAGCTGGAGCTTGACTGGCTGGCAACGGATCGCTTGAGGGTGTTTGGTTCCCTGGGCCTGCTGGACACGGAATATCAGAATTACCTGAGCTTCGCGCATGCGGAAGCAGACCCTGAAAACGGCATTGCCTATGACCTCAGCGGTCGTGCTCAGGCGCATGCGCCGGACTGGCAGGCGACGCTGGGCGCGCAGTTCTACCTCAGCGATGCCTGGTCGGTGATTGCTGATCTGGAGGCGAAAGATGCGTTCTACACCTCCGCCAACCACAATGAGCAAACCGATAGCTTCACCCTGCTCAACCTCCGCCTGCAGTGGTCAGAGGGTCCCTGGAGCGTGGCCCTGTGGGGCCGCAATCTGGGCGATGAGGACGTCAAGACCCGGGGTTTCGGTGGCTTTGGCAACGACCCGCGTAAGTTCTATGCAACGGAACCTTATTTCCAGTTGGGTGAACCGCGCGTTTACGGCGTGCAGCTGGCGCTGACCTACTAGCCCTGGCTGGGAATCGGGGGATTTTCGGTCAGGCTTTTGTAGAGGCGCTGACAGGGCCGGGTGCTCCCGCGCAGCCGGTCCCAAAGTCCTTTAGCCACTATGGACAGCCCGGCGGTGGCTGCCGCCGCGCTGCCATAAATTAGCGTGCCTTTCGGATCGATGACCGGTGTCGGTTGCGCAAGGCTACCTTCAATGCGCACGAACGGGTTCAGTAGCTCGGTCAGTTGTGCATTGAGGAGTCGCGTCGGCGTGGCCTGAAAGCCGAAGGACAAGCGCTCATCCTCCAAGTTCAGTGTGCCGCTGGATAGAATCAGAAGCTTGGTCGTTTGCAGTGCAATCAGCGGCATGGTGCTTAGCAGGCCGTCCTCAATGCGCAGATCGGCGGCAAAGCATTTGAGCTCCGTGGCCTCACGAATTTTGAGGCCCGGAATAATGGTGTTGAAGACCTGCTCCAGAAAGGAGTAGTTCAGCGCACCCAGGCCCTTGCCGGGAAATACGCCCGGCTCAGCGGTCAACACCAGGCGTCCATTTAGGCCGGCAGCCAGCTCCCGCAGGCCGGCGCCGGTAGCCTGCAAGCGCGCCTCACCATTGAATTGTGGCAGTGTAGCGGGGTCCGCCTGATGCCAGTCAGCCCGGTTCGGCGTCAGCTTGCGGGCACTCACGTCCAGCGTCAGCTTGGCACTTTGCTCGCTCACCGGTTGTAGGGATCCATGCACTTCGAAATTACCCATAAGCCCGCCGGAGCGAAGCCGGTCCAGCCGCAAGGCACCGTCGCGCAGGGTTGCTTGCAGTAGCACGTCGGAAAGAATGCGACGCGGGGTTTCCAGCGAGGCGAAGTTCAGGTCCAGGTCTGCAT
>JABSSV010000057.1 GCA_013213875.1 Lysobacterales bacterium | reverse complement strand
GCGGTCTTCGCCGTTGATCGCTACGAGGCGTTGGCAAGAAAAGATATCGACCCGGTAGCGGGCTTGACGGACCGCGTAGGTCGTCCGCCGCTAAGCGGTCCCCTCTATGTCTATGCGCAAATGCCCATGGGAGAGGAGTTCCAGCGCTTTCAGGACAGCGTTATGTTCGGTGGCGCGCCCGATCTTGAACGGCGCACTGAATACTGGGTCAGGCACAGCGATGCGCGTGAGGCCATTTTGGCTCAGGCTCAGCCGCTGGCGTCAGTTCTTGCCCGGCTTCCCGAACATGAGGCGCTTATTCGTGATTTGGCTACACAGGTAAATCAGCCATTGGGTGAGATGGTTTTTGTGCCACTGTTGGGCAAAGATGACCGGGACTTTCTGGCAGTGCTGGATCCGCTTACCGCAGAGATTACGGCGGTGGCGCCGACAGGATCCTGGGTTTGGCAGGATTTTGCTAAGGAACCATAAATTTCACCGCCAGTCCTATAGCATCAGTAATCTTTTGTACGAGGTAGCAAGGCGTGCAGGCAGCAAATATTGAAAGCAAATTGCCGGGGTTTGGGACGACGATTTTTACCGTTATGACCCAGCTGGCCAATCAGCACAAGGCCATCAATCTTTCGCAGGGGTTCCCGGATTTTGATGGCCCCCAGCTGCTGCGTGATCGGGTGAGCTGGCATATGAATCAGGGCCACAACCAGTACAGTCCCTTGCCGGGTATGCCGGCCCTGCGGGAAGCCATCGCCGCCAAGGTTGCGACCCTCTATGGCGCTCATGTGGATCCGGAATCACAGATTGCGGTCACGCCCGGTGCCACGGAGGCTTTGGCCTGCGCCATAGGTGTGACCATTCATGCCGGCGATGAGGCGATCATCATCGACCCGGCCTACGACACCTATGATCCCGTGATTCGCTTGAACGGCGGTATGCCCGTGCATCTGTCAATGACGCCCGACTTTCGCATACCCTGGGATCAGATTGAGGCGGCAATAAGGCCGCAAACCCGTTTGCTGATTTTAAATTCACCGCATAACCCCAGCGGGTCCGCTTGGCAGGAAGAGGACATCGTTTCGCTCCGACGCGTGCTGGCGGGGCGAAATATCCATGTGCTAGCCGATGAGGTGTACGAGCACATCCTTTTCGACGGGCAAGAGCACTTGGGATTGCTGCGCTATCCGGATCTTGCTGCGCGAAGCTTTGTGGTGTCCTCCTTTGGCAAAACCTATCACGCCACTGGCTGGCGCGTGGGCTACTGCATCGCGCCGGCGCCGCTTATGGAAGAATTTTTGCGCATCCATCAGTTTGTAAATTTCAGTACCAATACGCCCATGCAGTTGGGTATCGCCGATTTCCTGCGTGATTGTCCTGAACACCATGAGGAACTCGGCGCTTTTTATCAGCCCAAGCGGGATCTGTTTAATCATCTGCTGGGTGACACGCGCTTTACCTTCACGCCCTCGGCCGGCACCTACTTTCAGCTCGCGGATTACAGCGCAATCAGCGACATGCCCGATACGGAATTTGCCCGCTGGCTGACCGTGGAGCATGGTGTGGCTGCGGTTCCCGTTTCCGTGTTCTACGCCAATCCGCCAGCGCAGCAAAAAGTGCGTTTTTGCTTTGCCAAGGATGATGACACTTTACGTGAGGCAGCCAGCCGGCTTGCACGCATCTAGCCTGATCAGGTCGACCAGCTTAGGCCTGCGCATGGACCATGTCAGGGGCGCTTGACGCGAAACAGTACGCCCTCCGGCGCAATGGTCACCAAATCAAGGTTTTTGCGAGCGGAACGTGAAATCTTTAATTGCTGGGCGAGAGTAGGCG
>JABSSV010000056.1 GCA_013213875.1 Lysobacterales bacterium | reverse complement strand
GCGTTACGGTGCTATGGCGCAAGTGTAAGCAGGGTACCGGCGACGCTGCACCCGCCAACATCGGCTTGTGCGCTGGCAACCATTACTGCGATAGTTCAGCCTGCCTTTGGCGGGTACGCAACAAGATGTCATCGCCCTTGTCCCGTTGCTGCCGCTATTTGTGACGTCCATATTTCTGGGGGGCTGGGGTAGGGCGGTGCTGTTTTTTTCTGCGGTAGTGTTTGATCAGGTGGGGAATTCTTATGCAAAGGTTTGTCTTCTTCTTGGTTACGGTTCTGGCCAGCTCGCTCCATTTGCCAGGGTTTGCTGATTCCCAGTCGGAACAGCTACTTGAATCACCGCGTTCCGATCTCGTGTGGGTTGCGGGCATGGATGTAGAGGCCTTCTGGCAGCGCTATGCGGATTCAAAAGGCGGATTGACCTGGGGTAAAACGGATACCTACCCGGAATATGCCAAGGTTAAAGAGGGTGATACGATCTGGATTGAAACAGCGCAGGGCCCCTGCTTGATGGAGTTCTTTCACCGCCGCTGGCGTCGGGCCAATGATGTGCGGCGCTGGGATGATACGATCAACGCCTACGGCGGTTGTCCCTACGTTTTTGACTAACGTTTGACCGCCGCCAGTATGGGTTCGCCATAACGCGAATTGACGGCGCCGGAGGGGCCGCAGGCAGGCGCTTCTGGCAACAGGAAACAGGCGCTTCGATTTTTTTGGATGGCCAAGGCTGCTATGAGCCGGTCAGCACAGGGGAACATGCAATGAACAGAAAGCTTTTCAGTCGACCAGGGCCGCTGCTATTCGCCGTCCTTGTGCCGGTTTTTCTGCTGGCCTGTAGCCAGGAGTCGCCGGTCGCCGAACCGGAAGTCATGGTGGAGCCCTCTACGGCGGTGATCTATCACAATGGCCCCTTGATCACCATGGCGGGTGATGCGCCGAGCGTGGCAGAGGCGTTGGTGGAGGATGAAGGGAAAATTGTGTTCGTCGGCTCACTGGACGATGCGCGGGCAGAAGCCGGCGCGCAGGCAGCGGAGTTTGATCTGCAGGGCGCTACGCTCATGCCGGGTCTGATCGAGCCGCATCTGCATCCTTCGCTGGCAGCCATGATGCTGCGTAATGAAATTATCGCTCCCTACGACTGGAAATTGCCCTCGGGCGTCAAACCCGGCGTGTCCGGCGAGGCCAACTACCGGGCGCGCATCACCGAATCCATCAAGAGCAACGCACTGCCGGATGAGATCTATTTCATCTGGGGCTATCACCAGCTGTGGCACGGCGAACTCTCCCGTGACTTGCTCAATGAGATCGCGGGTGATCAGCCGGTGGGCGTGATTCATCGCTCCTTCCATGAAATCTTTTTGAATGACGCAGCGATCGAGGCGCTGGGCATCGCGGAGGCCGATTTTGCCGGCAACCCCCAGGTTGAGTGGGACCAGGGACACTTCTATGAAGGGGGGTGGCTGGCGCTGGTGCCGGTGATGGCGCCGGTGCTGTTGGAGCCGGAAAAGTACCGGAAGGGCCTGGCGGATATGACGCAGATTCTGCGCCTCAACGGCATCACCACCATTGCTGAGCCGGGCTTTCCCAGCTCTGATTTCAATGCGGAGCTGTCCCTGCTTATGGACGAGATGGCCAAGAATCCGCCTTACGATGTGTATCTGATTCCCAGCGGCACCCAGTTGTTCAGCATGAAGGGCGGCAATGAAGAGGCCATGGCGTTCATGGAAACGCTGGCCGTGACCCCCGAGTACAACACGGACAATGTCCATTTCCTGCCGAAACAGGTAAAGCTATTTGCCGATGGTGCCATTTATTCACAGCTCATGCAGATGAAGGATGGCTACACGGACGGGCACGAAGGCGAATGGATGACGCCGCTGGACCTGTTTGCGGAACAGGTCGATCAGTACTGGAATAACGGTTACAAAATCCACGTGCATGCCAATGGTGACCTGGGTCAGCAAATGGTGATCGACAATGTGGTCCGGCTGCAGGAAGAGGCGCCCCGCGATGAGCACCGCTTCACCTTGCACCATATGGGCTACTTCACCGCAGATATGACCGATCAAATGGCTGATCTAGGTATGGAGGCGTCGGTGAATCCCTACTATCTCTGGGCCCTGGCGGACAAATATGCCGAGTTTGGGCTGGGGCAGGAGCGGGCGGAAAACCTGGTGGCGCTTCGGTTGCTGGTGGAGCGGGATATTCCCCTGTCTTTCCACTCTGATTTTTCCATGGCGCCAGCCGAGCCCCTGACACTGGCCTGGACCGCGGTGAATCGAGCCACGGCCAACGGGACCCGCCTGTCGCAGGACCAGCGCATTCCCGTCTACGAAGCGCTGCGGGCGGTAACGATTGATGCGGCGCGGAGTCTCAACCTCGAAACTGAGATTGGCTCGCTGGAGCCGGGCAAGGTGGCGAACTTCACCGTGCTGGAGGCCAATCCGCTGGACGTTGATCCCATGACCATCAAGGACATCGCGGTGAAGGGTGTGGTGTACAAGGGTGCCTGGCACGCGCTGGGTGAGCAATAAAGCACCGGAAAATGACCGGTGCTACCGGGGCGCTGGCCCTAGCAGCGCCACGGTCCTATTCGGACGCGCTATGGTTGGCGCGCGGCGGCGATGCAAGCGATGAAATCTGCCCTGCGTAACGTGCTGGCGGTTGTGCTCGGGCTGCTGTTGGGCAGCGCCGTGAATATGGCGCTGATCACGCTTGGGCCCCTGTTGATCCCACCGCCGGACGGCGTTGACCTGAACGATACGGAGCGCTTTGCGGAAAATCTACGGCGCTTGCAGCCCGTGCACTTTGTGATGCCGTGGCTGGCCCATGCGCTGGGTACCCTGGCGGGCGCGCTGCTAGCCGCCAGGCTGGCGGTCAGTCATCATTTGACCTGCGCGCTCCTTGTGGGAGTGGTGTTTATGACCGGTGGCGCCCTGGTGGTGATGCGCTATGGTGGTCCCCCCTGGTTTATCGCCATGGATCTGCTGGGTGCCTATCTGCCCATGGCCTTCTGGGGTGGCAAGCTCGCTCGTCGGAAGACGCTGCCAAACGCCAAGTAGAGAGCGATTCTCCGCGCGCGGTGATTTTTGAGATAATGATTAAGTTCGTCTACACTAAAATTTCACAGGCCTGATGTTATGGCCAGAACCGGCAAGGATGCGAGGGGACGCTAACCCGTACACAGGTTATCAGTTACGACAAGTTTTGGTGCTGGGTTTTGGCGCCGGGTTTTGGCGCGATGCCATCGTCGCTGACAATCTGCTAATCGCTATTGCTTCACGCTGGTGAGTGTGCCAAGTCTTCGGGCGAAGCCGCGCGCTGGCATTCTTTAGAACTCTTCGGGGGGCTACCAATGAAGGTTAATTGCACTATCTGGCGGCGCATGCTGCTCGCTCTGGCTGCGCTTTTGCTCGTCAATACGGCGCAGGCGCAAGATGAGAAACCCAATATTCTGGTGATCTGGGGTGATGATATCGGCTGGCAGAATGTCAGCGCTTATGGCATGGGTACCATGGGTTACACCACGCCCAATATCGACCAGATCGGTAACGAAGGTATCCGCTTTACCGATCACTACGCCCAGCCTTCCTGCACCGCCGGGCGTGCGGCTTTCATGACGGGCCAGTATCCCATTCGCTCGGGTATGACCACGGTAGGTCAGCCGGGCGATCTGTTGGGCTGGCAGCCCGCGTCACCGAGCATCGCCGAGGTGCTCAAAGCCCATGGCTATGCCACGGGCCATTTCGGTAAGAGCCATCTTGGCGACCGCAATGAGCATCTGCCGACCAACCATGGCTTTGATGAGTTCTTCGGCAACCTTTATCACTTGAACGTCTCGGAAGAGGAGGAGCAGCGTGATTACCAGAACTTCGCCAATAACTATCCCGGCGGCGCTGAGGCCTACGCCAAGAAGTTTGGTGCACGCGGTGTGATTCACTCCTTTGCGACGGATAAGAACGACCGCACGGTGGATGAGCGCTTCGGCCGCGTGGGCAAGCAGACCATCACTGATACGGGCCAGCTGACTCAGGAGCGGATGAAGGACTTTGACGGTGGCG
>JABSSV010000055.1 GCA_013213875.1 Lysobacterales bacterium | reverse complement strand
TGACCGCCTCCTTGTAATCCAGCGGCGCGCCCTGTCCAAAATAGAATATGTTCCCAAGGCGGTACTGCGCGCCGGAATTACCTAGTCCTGCTGCTAGCCGGTACCAATTGACCGCTTCCTTGTCGTCTTTCGGCACGCCTTGTGCAAAGTAGTACATATTCCCAAGGCTGTACTGCGCGTCGGCATAGCCTTGTTCCGCAAGGCTAGACCAAATGCGGAGTGCCGTTGCGTAGTCGCCCCTATTCGCAGCCTTAAGGGCATTCTCAGAGCTCTCTGCGACGCAGGCACTTAGCCCCATGGTCAATAGTAATGCGACAAGAATCTTTCCCATGATTTGCGCCTCCCGTTCCGACCAAGGCTAAATCACCGACCGCGCCGTGTACAGAAGGCCAGCCTGCCATCAGGCTCAAAGACCACCGGCATTCCATAGAGAAACACCCCAATCAGCTTGGAGCGCCGAAAGGGGGGCGCCAACAGCGTAACGCGCCACGTGTAAGACGTCTTTAGGAGAATTAGGTTGCTAAAGAGCCGAGCCCACGGGAATAACGCTATCTCACTTGAAATAAAAGCGCAGGGTTCATGGCAGAACCACGCATGCGATGAGTGCGCGATATCAGATCACGATCTTTGCACCCCCCATACAACCCGAGCGTGATACTGAACAGAAAGGGACAGGCGAAGAGTCGTATCGCAGTGTATTTACGAGGTAAATAATGGTGCCGGCAGGGTGACTCGAACACCCGACCTACGCATTACGAATGCGTTGCTCTACCAGCTGAGCTATGCCGGCACGGATCCGGGACTCCGGAAGGGCGCAGAGTATAGGCAATCGGGGTTTTTTCCACAAGCTTCTTCGCCGCTTTTTTACTCCTGAAAGCCATTCATTCCTACGCCCCGGCGGGTCACTTGCGGGCAGCTGTCAGGAGCGTCTGGGGCGCATGCTTAGCAACCCCCTTCCAACACACGTCTGGGAACCCTACTTATGCGCCGGCAGCGGGGGCAGCAATTTATTGAGGTCATGATCAGCAGCACGGTGCTGGCGGTGGGTCTGCTCGGCCTGGCCACGCTCGCTACCCATAATCTGCGCGATCTCGCCCATGCACGCGATCACTGGCACGCCGCCCTGCTGGCGCAGGAGTTTCAAACCCTGACGCAGCTCCAGGGGCCACCCGGGAGCTGGCCAGCAGGCACGGCCGCTAACTGGCAGGCCCGGGCCGGCGCGCGCCTGCCCAACGGGCACAGCCTCTGGTGCCGTGACAGCAGTCCGGCCGATGGGATACCCGGCGCCCCAGCCTGTGACCATCGGGGGGCACTGACGCTGAAGCTGTTCTGGCGTCGCAGCAGCGATAGCGAGTGGCTCCGCCTAGCGCGGGCGCTGGAAAGGTGAAACCGCGCCGGCATCAACCGCAGCCCGGCTTCACGCTGCTGGAACTGCTTATAGCCATGAGCCTCGGCGCTCTGGTCTGCGCCGGCTGCCTCGCCGTTACCATGAGCCTGACCGCGACGGTACAGGAGCAGCAGGCCCACTCCGCCATGCAGCAAGCTGCCCGCTTTGCGGAACGGCGGCTGCGTAACGCCTTTGAGCCGGCTGGCTACCATCCGCAACCCTGGCAGCCTGCGCAGGAGCCCGCGGTCTTTTATGCCTTCAACAGCACGCCACCCGACTCAGACCAGATCGCCGTGCAACGCTGGTCACAGCGCAACTGCCTGGGCAATGACAACCCGGATCGCGATAACCAGGGACAGCCCGCCTGGTATCTCCTGCAACAGCGCTTTATGGTGCGGCCCGATGGACGTTTGGCCGAAACCTGCCATTTTGGTCCGGCGCAAGGCCCGAGCAAACGCCAACTCAATGCAGCAACGCTCGTCAGCGGCGTAGAAACCCTGCAGATTCTGTTGGCTGAGGACACCAACGGCGATGGCCTCAGCAATCGCTGGGTAGCACCGGGTCAGTGGCAGCATGAGGCCGCCATCGTGGGTATCCATTTCGCACTGCTGCTGCGCAGCGAACGCCCTCTGAATGGCGCACCGCTCAGTTGGCTGCTGGCAGGACAACCCTGGAGCGCACCCGACGATCAACATGTGCGCTTGCTGGCTGCCACCAGCGTGCCCCTGCGCGGCCGCTTGCCATGAAGATGCGGCGTCAAGGACGCGGATCGAGCTTGCTGCTCTGCCTGCTGCTGTTGCTGCCGCTGACGCTACTGGTCAGCCTGACCTGGGCGGATAGTCGCTGGGAACTGCGTCTGGCTGCCCGTGATCTTGCCGAGCAACGTGCGTTGACCGCGGCTCGATCGGCGCTGGCCTGGGCCGAAGCCTGGCTCATGAGCCTTCCGGGTGAAGCGCGCCCGCCCCCCTGCCCCGCACCCTGTACGATCCAGCCTGCTTCCCATGGTCAGCCACCGGGTGGCCAGAGTGAGCGCTGGTGGCTGGAACATGCCCATGCCGACGGCTGGCAGCCGGAAAGTGAATCGCTGCTGATGGTACGCCAGCCCCGGGGCACCCCCGTGGGCCGCTGGTGGATCGGCGAACTATGGGTAGAACCAGGCGCACCGGGGGCGCAGCTTACCTATTACCGCGTGCTGGCCCGCGCCGCGCGAGCGCCTGCGGGCGAGCCCATCGTGCTGGAATCTATCGTGGCTCGGCCCTGGGGCCACAGGGACTGGCAAGACCCCTTGCCGGCTGTGCCAGCACGCTTTTGCCAGGCCGTCGCCACACCGCAACCCTGCGGACGCACCGCGTGGCAACGACAACAATAGGAGCAGGAGGAAGGCTGTAAAGTTACGTCCGCAGCGGGATGGGCACAGCGCGAGTCAGGGTTTTAGCGCACCAGGCGCAGGCAAAGCTCTGTTCAGGCGCGCAGCTTCAGACGCAGTTCGCGCGGCAGGGCGAACACCATGTTTTCCGGCGTGCCACTGATCTCGTCCACGGCACCCACGCCGCGTTCCTTCAGGTGGGAAATCACGCCCTCCACCAGGCTTTCCGGCGCCGAGGCACCAGCCGTAACGCCAATCGCCTGCCGGCCATTTAGCCACTCATCGCGGATATCTTCGGCGCCATCGATCAGGTAGGCGGGGACGCCCTGCTTTTCGGCCAGTTCGCGCAGACGGTTGGAATTAGAGCTGTTCACCGAACCCACCACCAGCACCAGTTCAACCTGCTGCGCCAGCTCCCGCACCGCGTCCTGACGGTTCTGGGTTGCGTAGCAAATGTCATCGTGCCGTGGCCCCATGATGGCCGGGAAGCGCGCTTGCAAGGCCGCAATAATGGCCTGAGTATCGTCCACGGACAGGGTGGTCTGGGTAACGAAGGCGAGCTGTTCCGGATCACCCACTTGCAGGCCGTCCACCTCTTCCATGGACTCGATCAGGTGGATGCGATTGCCCTGCGGCGGTTCCGCCAACCACTGGCCCATGGTGCCTTCCACTTCCGGGTGACCCTCGTGTCCAATCAGCACCACATCGCGGCCCGCCTTGCAGTGCCGGGCCACCTCCATATGCACCTTGGTCACCAGTGGGCAGGTCGCGTCAAACACCTTAAGATCGCGCTCGGCCGCCTCTCCGCGCACGCCTTTGGAAACGCCATGAGCGCTGAAGATGACCGTGTTACCGTCGGGCACATCGGCCAGTTCATCGACAAAAATCGCGCCCTTGCGCTCCAGTTCGCTGACCACAAAGCGGTTATGGACCACTTCGTGACGCACATAAATGGGCGCACCAAACAGCTCCAGAGCCCGCTCCACAATATCAATGGCGCGATCGACTCCGGCACAGAAACCCCGTGGATTGGCGAGCGTCAATTTCATCCGGTACCCGGTTCTCCATTCTGTTTGCGCTGCGCCAGCATATCGCGCAGCGCATCAAGCAACAGCAAAATAATACCGCAGCTGATGGCCGCATCCGCCACATTGAAGGCCGGCCAGTGATAACCCGCAACGTGCACATCAATAAAGTCCACGACGTAGCCAAAGCGCAGGCGGTCAATCACGTTACCCAGAGCGCCGGAGAGTACTAGCGCCAGAGCGAGCCCGAGCAAGCGCTCGTCCCGCCGCAGGCGCGTAATCCATAGCACCAGCATGACGGAAATCAGCAGTGCCAAACCGGTCAGAAACCACCGTTGCCAGCCCCCGGCATTGGCCAGAAAGCTGAACGCCGCCCCCGTATTATGGGCCAGACGCCAGTCGAGCCAGGACAGCACCGGCTGCGGCTGAAACAATTGCAGATGGCTACTGGCCAAATGCTTGGTCCACAGGTCCAGCAATAACAGCGCCAGGGCCAGACCGAGCCAGGCCAGCGTCAGCGGGTTACGGCCCGGCCTAAGACCGGGTTGCGTGGGCGTGCGCATGCTCAGCCAACCCGGCGTATCTCGCCCGCGCCCACCACATTCTCCACACAGCGGCCGCAGAGCTCCGGATGGTCCGCAATGGCACCCACATCGGCACGCTGATGCCAGCAGCGCACACACTTCTTGTTGGTGGAAGCACGCACCACCAGAGCGATCTCACCCAGCTCCGTCTCCACACGCTGGGCCTCCGGCGGCGCTTCTGCCAGCGGACCGCTGGTGGCCTCCGAGGTGATGAGCATGAAACGCAGTTCGTCACCCAGCCAGGCCAGGGCTTCACCGGCCGCACCATCGGCGTAGAGGGCGACTTCCGAGGCCAGGGATGACCCCACTTCACCTGCCTTGCGCAGGGCTTCAATGCCCTTACTGACCTCCTCACGCAGGAGCATGATATGCCGCCAACGCTCGCGATCTGCCGCATCATCCAGCGCCGGCAGGTCTTGCTGCCAGGTCGACATGAGCACGGACGACTCGCGCTCGCCCGGCATGCTTTGCCAGATCTCTTCTGCCGTGAAGCTCAACACCGGCGCAATCCAGCGCACCAGCGCCTCCAGAATTTGCAGCATGGCGGTCTGCGCCGAGCGCCGCGCGTCACTCTCACGGCCGGTGGTATAGAGCCGGTCCTTGATCACATCAAGATAGAAGGCGCCCATGTCCACCACACAGAAATGGTGCACCTTCTGATAGACCTGGAAAAACTCATAGTCGTCATAGGCAGCGGTCAGCTCCTCCTGCAGAGCCCGCGTCCGATCCAGTGCCCAACGATCCAGCGGTAGCAATTGCTCCTTGGGTAAGGCCTGGGACGCATCAAAACCATCCAGATTGCCGAGCAGGAACCGGGCCGTATTGCGAATGCGCCGGTAGGCGTCGGCCACCCGGTTCAGAATCTCATCGGAGACATTCATCTCCTGCCGGTAATCAGCAGCTGCAATCCACAGGCGCAGAATGTCCGCGCCCAGCCGGTTCATCACGTCCTGCGGGCTGACCACATTGCCCACGGATTTCGACATCTTGCGCCCGTCCGCGTCCACCGTGAAACCGTGCGTAAGCACCTGGCGATAAGGCGCTTCGCCGTGCAAGGCTACCGAGGTCAACAGCGACGACTGGAACCAGCCACGGTGCTGATCCGAACCTTCCAGATAGAGATCTGCAGGCCGTCGCAGCTCCTCGCGCTGGTCCAGCACGCAGTAGTGACTGACTCCCGAATCAAACCAGACATCAAGAATGTCGGTGACCCGCTCCCATTCGTCCGGGTTTACCCCCAGGGTCTCGAAAATGCCGTCTTCGTACCAGACATCCACGCCCTGCTGCTCGACCAGATCAGCGGCCTGGCGCATGAGCGCTACCGAGTCCGGGTGCAGTTCACCGCTTCCAGGACGGACAAACAGCGTGATCGGCACGCCCCAGGTGCGCTGCCGGGAGATGCACCAGTCCGGTCGACCTTCCACCATGCCGCGAATGCGCTCTTCACCCCAATGGGGCACCCAGCGCACACCACCAATCGCGTCCTCAGCACTGGCGCGCAGACCCGCCTGCTCCATGCTGATAAACCACTGGGGGGTAACGCGAAAGGCCGTCGGCGACTTGTGGCGCCAGCAGTGCGGGTAGCTGTGCACGAAGGGCTCGTGATGCAGCAAGCGCTGGTCGGCCTGCAGCCTTTCCAGAATTGTTTCGTTGGCTTTCCAGACAAACTGGCCGCCAAACAGCTCCGTATCTTCCAGATAAACGCCGTTGGCACCCACCGGATTCAGCACCGGCAGGTCATAGCGGCGGCCGACCTGAAAGTCCTCCTCACCATGGCCTGGTGCCGTGTGCACGGCACCGGTACCGGCATCGGTGGTGACGTGATCACCCAGGATGACAGGCACCTGGCGGGCATAGAACGGATGCTGCAGCTGCAGCAACTCCAGCGCTGCACCGGGCACCTCAGCGAGAACCTGCGCCTGCGCCAGCCCGATGCGTTCGCTGACCGTCTCAACCAGGTCACTGGCCAGCACCAGCGTCAGGGGCTGGCCCTGCCACTGGCCACTGACCAGGGCGTAACTCAACTCTCCATTCAGGCTGACGGCCTGGTTGGCTGGCAGGGTCCAGGGCGTGGTGGTCCAGATGGGAATACCCACCAGACCGGGCGCTTCCTGCACCCCAAAGCGCTGCAGCAACTGCTCGGCGTCAACGGCCGTGAACAGCACATCGATGGCCGGACTGGTCTTGTCCTGGTATTCAATTTCCGCCTCGGCCAGCGCCGAACCACAGTCGAAGCACCAGTGCACGGGCTTGGCGCCCTGGGT
>JABSSV010000054.1 GCA_013213875.1 Lysobacterales bacterium | reverse complement strand
GAAATGGCAGTGCCAGCGCAGTCGCTTGCCATGAGCGGCCAGTGATTTGCCCCAGTGGGCCGGTTTCGGCCGGCTGTGTCGCAGCAGTTCCGCGCGCGCCTCGCTGCGCTGCAGGATCTCGCGCATGGACAGATTGCCCCAGGCCAGATGGGCACTCATGCGGCTGCAGGCCGTGTGCGCGGTAACCGGGCTCGACATCTCCACGTCGTAGCGCTGGCCGCGCTCGCGCAGAAAACTGCGCAGCGTGGCCCGAGCGGCCTTTTCACCACCGACTTGACGCTGGGGATGAGTTTCCAGCTCCAGCGTGTCCACCGGCCGGGTAAAGGGCAGCTCCAGCGTAGGGGCTTGCAGGCTCGAGGGCATGGGGGTGAGGGGCTCCCGCATGCGCTGGCGCCAGCGGGCGGCCCAGCCATCGCGATCCCGCAGTGGCCGAAATACCCCATGCTGGGGAATCTCCTGCCAACGTACGCCCTGACGTCGGGCCCAGGCGGCCACGGCCAGGTCACGCTGGTAGCTCAGATGATTGCCGGTCTCCTCATGGCTCAGTAGCTGTTCGAAGGGCCAGGCATGATAGAGCTGATCCAGCGCCGCCACCGCTTCTGCTTCCATGACCAGCAGTCGACCTCCCAGCGCTTCAACGCGGGGCGCAAGTTCCTGCAAGGATTGGGCGATAAAGGTGGCATGGCTGTGGTGAAAGTCCTCCGCAGCGCGCAGGCTGGGCTCAATCACATACAGCAGCAGGCATTCCCCCGGGGCGGCCAGCGCCAGGGGACGATGATCAGACAGGCGCAGATCGCGCTTTAACCAGACCAGGCTCCGCATGGGCAAATTAAAGCGCTTTCACGGTCGCCGGCCTGTGAATGGCCAGTGTCTCTGCGGGCCTGTCTCAGGCGGCGGCAGCCAGGCTGTCTGCCAGTGCCTCCAGCAGCAGGCTACCGTCTTCGCGCGTAAACACCATGGGCGGGCGAATTTTGAGCACGTTGCCATGCAGGCCTGTGCGGCCCAGCAGCACGCCGCGCTGACGCATGGCGTTTACCAGCTTCGCCGCCAGGTCCGTGGCCGGCGTTTGCCGGCTTCGGTCCTGGACCAGATCCAGACCAAGAAACAGGCCGGAGCCACGGACATCGCCGATCACCTCATGCTGCGCGGCCAGGCCTTCCAGCTCGGTCCGCAGCCAAGCGCCGGTACTTTGCGCCCGGGCCATAAGCTGTTCGTCGCGCATGACCGCCAGCACCGCCAGTGCTGCGGCGCAGGATACGGGGTTACCGCCGAAGGTGTTGAAGTAGTGGCTTTCGCGGGTAAAGGCGTCGAGCACGTCCGCGCTGGTGACCAGGCCCGAGATGGGGTGGCCATTGCCCATGGGTTTGCCCATGGTGATCATGTCCGGCACCACGCCCAGGCGCTCATGGCCCCAGAAGCTGACGCCGCTGCGTCCGTAGCCCGCCTGGACCTCGTCGGCAACAAACAGGCCGCCGGCCGAGCGCACGCGCGCCACCGCTGCGGGCAGATAGCCCTCCGGCACGGTGGCGATGCCTTCGCTGGAGAGCACCGTATCG
This sequence comes from Lysobacterales bacterium, assembly GCA_013213875.1. Lineage (GTDB taxonomy): Bacteria > Pseudomonadota > Gammaproteobacteria > Xanthomonadales > SZUA-36 > Marinihelvus. The sequence goes on along the minus strand of JABSSV010000054.1, from coordinate 767 downwards.
AGGAAAAAGGCGGCGGGCCGGTGTCCACGCCGTTCCAATTCGGCCAGCGCCTGGTCTAAATCAGCGGCCTGCTCCGGGCCGCTGGCCTGGCGGCGATAGCTGTCCGGTGCGGGAATGGTGACTATGTGATCGCCGCGCCGCTCGGGCGGTGTGTCTTCCGTCGAAAGCTGCACCACCGCGCAGGAATGGCCGTGATAGGCCGATTCGGTGACGATCACGCCCTCGGCCCCCGTGCGTGCCCGCGCCAGGCGCAGGGCCAGATCGTTGGCCTCCGTGCCGCTGCAGGCAAACAGCATATGCGCCAGTCCGTCAGCGCACAGATCCGTGATCTGCTCAGCCAGGTCCAGCACATGCTCGTGCAGATAGCGCGTATGCGTATTCAAGGTGGCCGCCTGCTCGCTGATCGCTGCCACCACCTGCGGATGACAGTGTCCCACGTGCGGTACGTTGTTATAGGCATCTAAATAGCGCCGCCCCTGCGCGTCATAGAGGTAGCAGCCACGACCGCGCACGATGTGCAGTGGCTCCTCGTAGAACAGTCGATATGCCCCACCCAGCAGGGCGCGGCGCTTGGCGAGTAGTGGATTAGCCATGGTCAGCTCGGTAAAGATGCTTGCAGGCACCATAGCGTGCTGTCCCGTGCCTGTCAGCCACCCGTGTCATGTACGGGCAAAGAAATTGCGCTACTATCGACGGTCCCTACAGTGGTAAGGAACTGCGACGATTCATGGCAGGAGCGCAGACATGGCAAAAGCGGCGACGGCAGG
>JABSSV010000053.1 GCA_013213875.1 Lysobacterales bacterium | reverse complement strand
TGCCCGGTTGGGTTCTGGAAACTGGGAATGGTGTACACCATGCGTGGCCGGTGCGCCCGGATCGCTGCGTCCAGCGCACGCAGATCAAAACCGGTCCCGTCCAGAGCCACCGGCACCACCTGCAGACCATGATCGCGAAAGACATCAAACGCCAGATAAAAGCTGGGGTCTTCGACCAGCACCACGTCGCCGGGCTGGCTAAAATGCTGGCAGACAAAATCCAGGCCCTGAGAATTACCACCACTGAGGAAAAGACCGTCGGGATCCGTACTTAAGCCAGATTGGCGTTGCAGAAATTCAGCCAGCGCTTGCCGAAAGCGCAGATCCCCCGGCTTTTCACCATAATTTAACTCCAGGGGATGCGCCCCTTCAAAATAGCGCGCGCTCGCCGCCTGCAGGGCAGCTAGCGGCAGGAGATCCGCCGATGGCTGGCCGGGCGCAAAATCAATGGCGTCAGATGGAGGCGCTTCATCAAAACGTGGCCGCTCCCCCACGCGCAATGCCTAGGCGGTCGCCGGGCGGCGCAGGGCCTGAATCAGCAGCAGGGACGTTGCCGAAACCAGCAGGCCTGGCCATAGCGGGTCAATACCGAAGGGGCCGCCCAGACCAAGGTCTGAGGCCAGTCGCCAGCCAATCACGGTAAGCAGTGACAGAATGATGCTCCAAAAAGCCGCCGTTGCCGTGACCCGACGGAAGTAGATGGCCGCAATCGTGGGCAGGAACAGAGCCGCCGAGTTGATGGTGAAGCCCAGCTGCAAAATGCCGATGATGTCCTGCATTTTCCAGGCCATGAGCATGGCCAAGCCACCGGCCACCACGGAGGCCAGCATGGACAGGCGCAGCATCGCCTTGGGTTGAATATCCGGCTGGATAAAGCGCTGATGAATATCGCGCGTGTAGTTAGCCGAAGCGGTCAGGATGCAGATATCAGCGCTGGACATGACCGCTGCCAGGATACCGACCAGTACCAACCCTTTCAGTCCCACCGGGAAGGTCTCCAGCACGAACAGGGTCAGAATTCCATTACTGGCTTCCGCATCGGGAAACAACACCGCTGAGGATAAGCCAAGCCAGACCGAGGCAACGGCCAGCGGCAGCATGAATAGGACCGCCAGCAGCGTGCCCCTCTGGGCCGCCTGCGGATCGCGCGCGGCGAAACAGCGTGAATAGCTGTCCATGGCCACAAAGAAACTGAGCACGATGGACGCCACCAGTGCGGTGATGCTGCTCCAGCCCTGGGCACCGAGATCAAAATAGGACGGCGGCAAGGCCTGCTGCAGAGCAGCGGGGCCACCGGTCTCCTGTATGGCAATGGGCACACCAATCAGCACAATGCCTACCAGCAGGAGAATGAACTGAACCCAGTCCGTATAGGTCACCGCCAGATAGCCGCCCGTAGCGGTGTAGACGATCACGATACCGGAAGCGACCAGCAGGGCCGTGTTGTAGTCCCAGCCCAGCAGCACCTGCAGAATCGCCGCCGATGCCACCAATTGCCCCGCCGAATAAGCCACGTAGGCGAGCACCGTGGTGATGGTCGCCACCACGCGGGTGCGCCCATCAAAGCGCTCTTCCACAAAGTCCGGATAGGTCAGATGCCCATGGCGATCCCCCATCTCCTTGACCCGCGCTGACATGAACAGACCAAATAGCAGGCAGCCCATGGCCAGTGATGCCACATACCAGACACCGGTAACGCCCAGCTCGTAGGAGCGCGCGGCGGAACCCACCACCGCAGCGCCGCCCACCCAGGCGGCCAGCCACAAGCAGGCAATGGTGAACGGCCCCATGCGCCGGCCGGCAACAAAATAGTCCTCCACCCCTTTTTGCCGATAGTTGGCATAAAGCCCCAGCCCGATCATGAGCGCGAGATAGGCGAACAGGATGGAACTATCAATCAGGCCAAGTTTCATGAGCAACCGTTCTTCTTATGTGGTGGTGAGCGCCAGTATCCGGCAGCGGCACCGGTCATTCAATTGACAATGCTTCATGCGGCTACTGATAGCCCATACGGACCGCCAGCGCCAGGGTGATGGCACCGGCCAGAAGCAGCTGCGCGACCAGCGGCCAGATAAAGCGCAACCAGCGCAGATAGGGAATGCCACAGATACCGAGCATGCCCATGAGCACGGGATTGGTAGGCACGATAATGTTCATAAAACCATCACCCATCTGGTAAGCCAGCACCGCTACCTGGCGGGAAACACCGACAATGTCCGCAATTGGCGCCATTAATGGCATGGTGACGTAAGCCTGTCCGGACCCGGAGGGAATAAAGAAATTCAAGGCCGCCTGAATCGCGAGCATACCGACCGCAGCCACCTCGCCGCCAAGCATCTGCAGGGGCGTCGCCAGTGCATTCACAATGGTATGCAGGATCAGCCCGTCCGAGAGCATGATTTCAATAGCGCGGGCGAACCCGATGAGCAGTGCTGTGGTGGTTAACTCAGCCGCTCCCTCACAAAAACGACGTGCCATCTGATCAAGACCCATACGGCTGATCAGCCCGACCAGCAGCGTCAGGGCCAGAAACACCCCACCCAGCTCCACCAGATACCAGCCACGCTGCTGAATACCCCAGACCAGCAGCGGCAGGGTCAGCACCACCAGCGCCAGCACCAGCATCTGTGTGGCGGTCAAAGGGGTCGCCTTTGCTAGCGCAGGCGGCTGGGCCTCTTCAATATCCGCTACCAGGGATGCGCTCGCATCAGCCCGCACCCGGCGCGCGTAGCGCAGCACATGAAAAAAGCCCAAAGCGAGAAAAGGCAGGAAAATGGCAGCACGGAATTGCCAGCCACTGACGGGCGTGAGACCCGCAACTTCTTGCGCCACCAGCACCGTGAAAGGATTGATCACGGCGGTACCAAAGCCCACGGCATAGCCCGCCGTCATAATGCCCAACGCCGCTACCGTGTCCATACGCATGGCGCTGCAGAGCGTGATCAGTATGGCGATCAGCGGTATGTACTCCTCCGCCATGCCGATGGTGGATGATCCCAGACCAAAGGCCAACATGCCCATCAGGATCAGCGGTGCCGGTTGACCACCGAAGCGCCGCAAGACGCTGGACAGCGCCGCATCCAGTGCGCCCGTCGCGCGAATTACCGCCAGCGCGCCGCCAATAATAAAGACGAAGAAAATAATGCCCTGTGCAGCCGCCAGGCCACGCGGAATAACGGTAAACAGGGACCAGATCGGTGGCGGCGCTGCATCAGACAGGGGGGCAAAAGTGCCGGGCACTACGATCTCACGCCCCTGATCGTTCACCGCCATTTCGAAGGTTCCGGCCGGCAGCAGCCAGGTCAGGACCCAGGCCAGCACAATCATGCCGTATAGCAAAACCAGCGTATGGGGAACTTTGAGCCCTTGTAGCATGAATTGACCTCGCACCCGGTTGTTATTGTTGGGACAGTTCAAAGCAATTGAACCGGCGCCCAGTATAACGATGTGAGGAAAAAACGGGACACGGCTTGGCAGCCGCAGGAGGATAAATGGTCTCGAACGCTTCCTTTTGTTGTGCGGACTTCGTGTCCGTTGGTCCGTATGCCAACCGGTCAAGCGCGTCGAGACTTGCGGAAAGCCTACGACACTAAAAATTAAAAATCAATAGCTTAAATAGTTTTTCTAAAGTAACGTTTTCAATGACGCCCCCACGCTATGCATCGTCTTCATGGGCCACGCGAACCATGGGCGGCACGCTCGCCTCCACATGCACCACCATGGGGCTGCAGCAGACCTGACAATCTTCCACATAGCGTTGCGCACCGGCAGAACCGTCAATCAGCAGCGTCAGGGGTTCCCCGCAGTAGGGGCAGCTAACCTGCGCTTCATCCAGTGTTGGCCACATGACAAGCATCCTTTATCGTTCGCGGCAGCGAACCTCTGCAGGTAGCATAGGGCTAGGCAGTCAAGGAGGCGTTATGGGTGGTGATACAGACATGGTTCTGACGCTGTTCCTCATTTTTACTGCCGCCGCTGCGTTCGCAACCCTCATGCTCTGGGCACGACAGGCACTGATCATCGGCTATATCCTGGCCGGCATCGCCATCGGCCCCTGGGGCTTCGGTCTGATCACAGACACGCGCCTGGTCGGCAGTCTCGCAGAAACCGGCATCATCTTTCTTTTATTTCTGTTGGGTCTTGATCTGACACCGCAAAAGCTGGTGCAACTGTTTCGACAGACTACCCGCGTTACCCTGAGCACCTCAGCCCTGTTCTGCCTGGCCGGCTTCGGCCTTGCGCTGACCTTTGGCTTGAATGCGCATGCCGCGCTTCTCATCGGCGTGGCCTGCATGTTCTCCAGCACCATCATCGGCATCAAGCTACTGCCAACGACGGTACTCCACCATCGACACACCGGCGAAGTCATCATCAGCGTGCTGCTGTTGCAAGATCTGATTGCCATCGCCGTGATGGTTACCATACAGGCGCTCTCTCAGGTTGATGCGAGCCAGGTGGAGTTGCTGTTGCCGCTACTGTCACTGCCACTGCTGGCCGTTTTGGCCTGGGCCTTCGAACGTCACCTGCTACTCCGCCTTCTGGCACGCTTCGACCAGGTGCAGGAGTTTGTCTTCCTTATTACGCTGGCCTGGTGCATCGGTATGGCCTGGCTCGCTCATGAACTGGGCCTGTCCTACGAAATGGGTGCTTTTATGGCTGGCGTGATCATGGCCAGCAGCCCTATTGCACAGTTCATCGCACTGCGCCTGAAACCACTTCGGGATTTTTTTCTGGTGCTGTTTTTTGTCGCCCTGGGGGCGGGGCTCAATCTGGATCTTGTGCCGCAGATCCTCTGGCCAGCGCTGGGGCTGGCATTACTTATGCTGATGCTGAAGCCAGTGGCTTACCGGATCGCTCTGGGACGGGTTGCGGAAACACCCACCTTGGCCTGGGAAACCGGCTGGCGGCTGGGACAGATGAGTGAATTTTCCTTGTTGATCACCTTTTTGGCCATGGGGCTACCGGGCATCGATGAACCCACTCTGCTATTGATCCAACTGGCCACCATCCTGACCTTTGTCGGATCCTCAGCGATTGTGGTACTTAACTACCCTACCCCGGTGGCCGTAGATCCGGACCTGCGCCGGGACTAGACCGACAAGGCCCGTGCAGCCACAGCGCTCAGCCGATAATGCGCCTGAAAGTCCCGAGATCGATATTGCGGCCGCAGACCACCAGAGCGGTGCAGCGGTCCCGAAAACGTTCCGGCTCCGCCAGCAGCAGGGCAACGCCCATGGCAGCGGAGCCTTCGGCGACCAGGCGATGGTGCTCGAATAGGTAGCGGATGCCCTGCTCAATTTGCGCTTCACTCAGCAACTCAAAGCGGTCAATCAAGCGCGCGCACAGCGGCAGGGTCATGGTGTCCTGGTCGATGCCCCCCGCACAGGTATCCGCCAGTGTCGCATGGATCGGTGGATTCATGACCCTGCCGGCCGCCATGGAATCATGCATGACCGGCGAAGCTGCCGGCGACACACCGACCAGTTCCAGCTGGGGATTGTGTCCCTTGAGCCATTCCCCACAGCCCGCAATGAGTCCACCGCCTCCTACGGCGATAACGGCGGTATCAATAGCGGGCAGCTGGCGCGCAATCTCCACGCCACAGGTGCCCTGCCCGGCCACCACCTCCAGATCGTTATAGGGCGACACGTACTCCCGCCCCTGCTCCAGCGCCACCGCCCGCGCGCGGGCCTCTGCGGCCCCGGCCTCTTTTCCATAAGGCACCACCTGCAAGCCATGCGCCTCCATCAAAGCCAGCCGCGAAGGCGTAATATTTTCCCCCACATAGGTCGTCGCCTGTCCATTCAGTGGCCGCAGCGCCTCGGCGATTGCCAGCGCGTAGTTGCCCGTGGAGGCGGTGATCACGCCCCGTGCGATGGCTTCCTCAGGCAATGACCGCACCTTGTTGGTGGCACCCCGCAATTTGAATGAGGTGGTCCGCTGGACCAGATCCAGCTTAAGCCAAACCTCGCCGCCACAAAGTTCGCTCAGCGCGTAGGAATATTCCAACGGGGTTTCGAACAGCCAGGGCCGGCAACGACGCTCCGCCGCCGCTATGGCCGCATGCAGCACAGGACTGCTGGGGGCATCGATTTGATCCAGATCCATGGGGCCACTCCTTGCGGTTTTCCTGATGATACACGGGCCGTGGCACGCCTCGCCCGGAGCCCAACCTCGGATGCCTTAATCAGAATCCAGCTGCGCCTTCATGGAAACTTCCAGACGGCCATCAGGCAACAGCATGCCCCGATCAATCGTAAAGCAGGTCAGTAGGTTGATCAGGATGGCCTGGGCGTGCGGGGTGAAGATCGGCTGTCGATCCCGTGGCGGGCGCACCGTGAACATATGCTCACTCTCGATTCCGTACCAGCGGTTATCGATTCGGGTGCTTGAACTGCGAACAGCGAATCCATGCCCAAGCGTCCGCGCGTGCAGATATGGAGTCAGCGCGTCACTGAAAGCACAAAGCGCCTCATCATCCAGGTAATTGGTGTAATCCCAAAACAGAATCAGGTCAAAGCGGGTGGCTGATGGCACGGACAACAAACGTTTGAACTCACGGGCCATGTCCTCCCGGTCACGCCCCTCGGACCCGTTACGGGTAAGGGACTCGGAGTAAAGACCGGCAAAGTGCAGACGGCACTTGTAGGCGGAAAAAAACTGAATGGTTTCATTGTGCGCCGGCCCGATATCGAGCACACAGAGGCGTTCACTGCGGTCCAGCTTGGTCAGCAGGGACGGAAACAGAAGGCTTTGCTGCCGCTTTAACCCTCCGTGGGTTGACGGATCATCCTGCTGTATTGCCGAGTTCATAGGCACGCTCTCCGGGCTCTGCCTCCCGAAGGCAGATACTCTCAGCCGCTAGTACTGCGCACGGGTGCCCATGGTGGGCACCGTGCCCATTTATTCGCCCTTAAGGGCCAGACCTGCATCCGCCTTCGGCTTTTCCGGAATCGGCGCCTGACCGTTCGTCGCCTTGGCGGGAGCTGTCGCCTTTTTCGCCGCGGCCTTGGGCGCTTCGCCGGGATCCATATCGATGCTGCCCTTGAATTTGGCCCCATCTTCCAGGGTCATGCGTGGCGCCTTGATGTTGCCCCGCACGTTGCCCGTCCGCGAAATCGTCACCATTTCCGAGCCAATAATGTCGCCCTGAACCGTTCCGTCCACCTTC
>JABSSV010000052.1 GCA_013213875.1 Lysobacterales bacterium | reverse complement strand
TAGACAAAACCCGTCTCGCCCAGAAAGGCATTGGTGCTCATGATGCTAGCAACCAGCGTGCCAACGATCAGCAGCGTGGGTGCGTTACGGCCAGCGACGAAATAGTCATCGAGGTGCTTGACGCGGCGCCCGGCATAGTTTCCTACCAGCAGGTAAACGATCAGGCTGGCGGCAATGGCGCCGGCGTAGATATCCATGGGCGAGCTTCCCTCTGAATCGGTCGGCGGCCAGTGTAACCGGAGCGGGTAATCTGTGCGCTAAATCTTGTCTTTCATTTTGTAATACAGCATGCCGAGGGCGATGATCTGGTTCCCCAGCCAGCGCGTTCCGGGGATGCGGAAATGCCCGACGTTGGCAAAAAGATCGAAGGTCTCCAGCGTGCCGCCAATGGCGTCGGCCATCACTTCACCCATGACATGGGTGGCATTTACGCCATGGCCGGAATAGCCCTGGCAGTAATAAACGTTGCCGTTCACGCGGCCCACGGCGGGCACGCGATTAAGCACGATACCGATTTTGCCACCCCACTGGTACTCGATGCGCACGTCTTTCATCTGGGGATAGACCCGTTCCATGCGTGGCCGGATGTAGGCCTCGATATCGCTCGGGTCACGGCCCGAGTAGTTGCACGCGCCGCCGTAGAGCAGGCGCCGGTCGCCGGACAGGCGGTAGTAATCCACCACATTGTTCACGTCGCAGACCGCGACATCTTCCCGGTTGATCTCCGCCACCACATCGTCGGACAGGGGCTCGGTCGCGATGATGTAGCTGCCGGCGGGGAAAACCAGATTGGAAAGGTGCTTGGGTTCGAGTTGGCCGTAGGCATTCCCGGCCAGCACCACAGCACTGGCCTTTATCTGCCCCTTGGCCGTGTGCACCACCGGGTGATCACCGTGATCGATATGCGTGACCGGCGACTGTTCGAAGATCTTGACCCCCAGGCCTGCTGCTGCTTTGGCCTCGCCGATACAAAGGTTGAGTGGGTGCAGGTGGCCGTCTCGAAAGCAGGCGAAGGCACCGTGGTAGGCATCCGTTCCCAGCTTGTCCTGGGTCTCCTCGCGTGACCAGATCTCCCAGCGATGCGGGAAATTACGCGCTTCCCGCTCCTCCGCATACTCCTCCAGCCAGGGCACCTGTTTGGGTTTTACGGCGACCTCCACGAAGCCTTCCTTGAAGTCACACTGGATACCGTATTTTTCGATGCGCTCTCGAATAATGGTGTTCCCGCGCCAGCCGAGATCCCATAACAGATCGTCGTAGTTTCCGCCGTTGGCTTTGTTGACCTTCGCAGAGCCGCTGATGCCGTTAATGAGCTGGCCGCCATTGCGTCCGGATGCGCCCCAGCCCACGCGGTTCGCTTCCAGCAAGGCAACGGAAAAACCGCGTTCTGCGAGGGTCAAGGCGGTTGCGACACCGGTGAAACCGGCGCCGACCACGCACACGTCTACCTCGTGGCTGTCGCTCAGCTGCGGATAGCTGGTGTGCTCGTTTACCGAGGCTGCGTAGTAGGAGCCCGTGTGCTCCTGCTGCTGGTTTTCCAACTTCATGGCTTGCCGTTCTCTATGCAGTTGTTAGTCGTCGGTGTCGCCGGTCGCATATTGCTCCAGCGAATCATTTATTTCATGCCAGGGCGCCTTTGATGCAACCCAGGCATGGTAGCCCTCAGGTCTTGGTGGATCGCCTTCCACCACGCTCATGCTGAGGTAAAAAAGCTCAGGCTCGTTCTTGGCAAATACGCCGATGGTACTGCCGCAGCGACGGCAGAAGTAGCGATCGCTGTGGTTCGAACTGGCGTACACGCCAAGTTGCTCTTCACCCCGCTCATAACGCAACTGCGCACGGGTAAGCGCCGCGAAGGTGGCGAAAGCAGCGCCATGCAGACGGCGACACTGACTGCAGTGGCAGTGAGAAAAGTCCTGAATCGGACCCTCGGCGCTCAGGGCGATGTCGCCGCATTCACAATGGGCGTTGATCATGTGGACTCGGCCGCTGCCGACTCCTGCTGCTGCGTTTGGCTCCGCTCCTCAAGAATCTCGTCGCGCCATTCGCTGAGGTTCATTTCGATAGCAGCAAAGCCCGCGATCCACAGGAACGTGTCCCAGAGGTAGAGCGTGTGACCCAGTGAGTTCCACCACAGGGCCAGACAGCTGAGGAAGCCATAGAGCACATACTTAACGATTTTCAGACGCCGCATTAGCGGTCCGTCTGTGACGCCCTTGCCTTGCAAGCGCACCATGACCTCCATGGCCAAAATAATAATGAGCCAGGCCACAATCTCGCCCACGTCCGCCAGCGCCAGCTGTCGCTCCAGGCGCAGGCCCTTGGCATCAGTGACCACCGCGTCCTTGCCCAGCCGGTAAACCGGGCCGGAGGCGCTGAGCTCTTCACAATTGTCCGCCGTGATATCCCAGTATTCCAGGTTGTAGGTCCAGGATAGATCGCTGTCGATGAGTGCACAGGCACCGCGACTGGGTTCCACCACCTGGTCCACGCGCAGGTCCCAGCACCATTCGGCAAAAGCGAAGACCGTGTGCGCGATCACCAGGAAACACGCCAGCCTCAGGCCGTGTACCAGTCGCGCTACCCAGCCGTTCCACTCGGCATCTTCAATGGCGTAGGTTTCCAGTTCAAACATGGCCAGAAGCAGCAGCCAGGCCAGCACGGCGCTGCTGGTGGCGAAGCTGCCGAGCATGTCCATGATTGTGGACTCATCATGCAGCGCGTGCGATGCGCGGGTGACGTCGTCGTAGAGGTAGAAGCAGAAGTTGACGAATACCAGCAGGTAAACGGTCCATTTCACCAGCTGCTGGATGCGATGCAGGTCCCAGCGCTGGCCGATGTTGGCAAGAGCATTCACGGCGTGGAGCATACGCGCGCCAGCAGGGATCGTATTCCCACCCTACAGGCGCAAAGCGGTGCGCTCGCCAGGCCGCTCAGTCGAACTGGGCTTTGCGATACTGGGTCGGCGTTTGCCCGACCCATTTGCGAAAAGCGGAATAGAACGCGGAATTGGAGTTGAAGCCCACGGCAAATGCAATGGTCAGCACCGGTTCGTCCCGGCTGGCCTCGTCAGCGAGCAGCTCCTTGGCGCGTTCAATGCGGAACTGACTGACCCAGTCAAAGAAGCTCATGCCAAAACCCGCGTTGATGACCTGAGAGAGGTGGTTGACGGAGCAGCCAGCAGCTTTGGCTAGGCTGGGCAGGGTCAGATCCGGCTGCAGATAGGCCTCTTGCTCGCCCATCATTTCGTCCAGTCGTGCCTTGTAGCGCGCGATCTGCGACTCGCTGAGTCCGGATTTTGCGTATTTGACGGGCTGTGCCTGCCGGGAAACGGTCTCGGCTGCGCCAGCGGGTCGCGCCGCGTCCGGCACATCATAGTAATCGCGGATAGAGACAGCACTGTCGCCGTGTAGCGTAATGAATGCGGCGCCACGTATGGGCTCGCCCTTGCCATCGCGTGGGATCATGCGGTACTGAAAGGCGATGGTGTTGTCGTTAGCGAGGATGTCGCCGATCAACTCATAATGATGCTGCGATTTACGGAAGAAGTCGGCCAGATTCCCAATCAGTTCATCCCGGTTACGATGGGCGTTTTCCGGGACGTCCAGATAGACGCCGTCGCGCGCCAGATGGCGGGCTACGGCCTTGGCATCGGCCTGGTTCCAAGCCTCGAGGTAGCTGTCTACAAACTTTTGCGCGTGCACAATACTTGACTCCCAATTCGGTTACCGGCATGGCGGTAATTTCTAGTTGTGTCCCCGATAGTACACCAAATCCCGTAACGGGCCTGTAGGGCGGGAGGTCAGTACTCATTGCCCTGACTACCTTTACGCTCCCCGATCCCATTCCGGACATTTGCGCATGCGCGATTTCGACACAATTATTATCGGCGCAGGTCACAACGGCCTGGTCTGCGCGACCCAGTTGGCCAAGGCAGGCCAGCGGGTACTGGTTTTGGAGGCTCAAAGCGAGGCCGGAGGTCTGGCCCGTGCTCGAGAGTTTTATCCCGGTTTCAAGGCGCCCGTAGCGCCTGCGGCCCATCATTTTTCACCCACGGTAGCGCGCGCTCTCGGTCTGGAACAACACGGTCTGACGCTGGCGCCCGCCGCGCCCTTTTCAGCCCTGGCCGGTGATGGCACGGCACCGCGCATTGTGCGTGGTGAAAGCCTGTCCGGTGCAAGTGCTGCAGATAGCGCCGCCTGGCCCGAATTTCGTGCGCAATTGCAGCGCTTTGCGGATGCGCTGGAACCGTCCTGGCACAAGACCATGCCGCGCATTGCCAAGGGGCCGGTAAAGTCCCTGCTGCCGCTTGGGCAGGTGGGCCTGCGCCTGCGCCGTCTCGGCAAAGAGGACATGCGGGAATTCCTGCGGGTCTTCTCCCTGCCCATGCGGGATTTGGTGGACGAACATTTTGAAGACGAGGCGCTGAAGGCGCTGCTTGCCTGGGACGGGCTGATCGGCTCACGCATGGCGCCACGCTCGCCCAACAACGCGGTTCTCATGATGCTTTACCGCATGGCGAGCCAGAGCTTTTGCGCCGGCGCGTCCCTGATGACCGCGCTGGGCCAGGCGGCCAGCGCTGCGGGCGTGACGCTGGAGACCAACGCACCGGTGGCAAGCATTCTGGTGGCCGGGGACAGCGATGGCCAGCGTGCGGCCGGCGTGCGCCTGGCCAGCGGCGAGGAAATCAGCGCTGCGCGGGTGGTGTCTTCGGCAGATCCGCAAACCACCTTCGTGAAGCTGCTCGGAGTGCAGCATCTGGAAATCGGCTTCTCCAATCGCATCGGTCGCCTGCGTTGTAACGGTTTGGTCGCCAAGCTGAATATCGCGCTGGACGGTGCGCCGAACTTTGACGGGCTGGAGTCCGCCAGCGGGCGGCTGCTGTTTGCCCCTTCCCTGGACGCCATTGAGTTTGCCTTCGATGCGTCAAAATACGGCGAGTACTCGGAGCACCCGGTGCTTGAGGCCAGCGTGCCAAGCCTGGAAACGCCGGACCTTGCGCCTGCGGGCAAGCATGTACTCAGTGCCCATGTGATGTTTGCGCCACACGCACTTCGCGCCGGTTGGGATGAGGCCGCCAAGGCCGATCTGGCTGAGCGCGCTCTGGCGGTCATGGAGCGTAGCGCGCCAGGCTTGCGGGAACAGATGCTGGGCCATGAATTGCTGTCTCCGGTCGATCTGGAGCAGCACTATGGCGTGACCGGGGGGCACTGGCACCATACGGAATTTGCCCTGGATCAGGCGCTCATGATGCGCCCCACCTATGAGGCCGCTCAGTACGAATCACCGGTCGCTGGCCTGTGGTTGTGTGGGGCCGGTTGTCATCCGGCGGGAGACCTGACCGGTATGGCTGGCTACAACGCGGCCCAGGAGGTGCTGGCATGAAACGCTATGACGCAATCGTTATCGGCGCCGGGCATAACGGGCTCAGTGCCGCGGCCTATCTGGCCAAAGCCGGTATGGAAGTGCTGGTGGTCGAGAAAAACGACTACATTGGCGGCGCTGCCGTATCCCGTGAACTGCACGACGGCTGGACCTATTCCAACTGCTCCTATGTGTGCAGCATGCTGCGCCAGGCCATCCATCGCGATCTGGACCTGTCCCGCCACGGGCTGATGCTGGTGCCGTACCTCGGCACCATAAGCTATGGCCTTAATGGCGAGGTGATGCTGGGTTATCACGATGAAGGGGCAGCACACAACGAGTTGAAGCGCTTCTCCCCGCATGATGCGGACGCCATGCATCGTTTCGAAGCGGACATGAACCGCTACTCGCAGTTCATCCGCAAAACCCTGATGCGTACGCCGCCTGATCCGGTGGCACCCAAGATTCGGGACATTCATGAACTGCTGTTTCTTGGCAAGCAGTTCTGGAATCTGGGTGAGCGCGAAATCTATGAATACATTCGCTTCTTCACCATGAGCGCGTCGGAATTTCTGGACGATTACTTTGAGCACTATCTGGTCAAAGCGTCCATGGCCACGCCGGGCATTATCGGCACAGCGCTGGGCGTGGAATCGCCCGGATCGGCTTACATTCTGCTGCACCATGTGATGGGTGATGTGGACGGTTCCATTGGGGCGTGGGGTCTGGCGCGGGGCGGCATGGGAGCTATCTCCCATGCGCTCGCCAGCGCTTTCCAGTCCTTCGGCGGTGAAATCCGTCGCGAGGCTCCGGTCGCTCAGGTGCTGGTGCAGCACGGCAGAGCCAACGGCGTGGTGCTGGAAAATGGCGATGAGATCTACGCCAATGTGGTGGTATCCAACCTCGACGCGAAACGGACTTTTACCAAGATCATGGACCCGAAGGACCTGCCGCCGGGCATCGTCAAGAAGGCCGAGAACTACAAGATTCGCGGCAGTTCGGGCAAGGTCAACATCGCCCTCTCGGGGCTGCCGAAGTTCATCAATGTGCCGGATAACCGCTACATCAACCGCGGCGGTCAGGCCTTTATCGGCTCCATGGAGACCCTGGAGCGGGCCTACGACTGCTGGAAGCGGGGGCGCTGGTCAGACGATCCGTTTATCGAGTCGGTCATTCCTTCAGCCTGGGACCCGACGGTAGCGCCACCGGGTGGCCACTGGATGTCGAACTTTATCCAGTACTGCCCGCCGGAGCTGGAAGATGGCCCCTGGACGCCGGAAAAGCGCGATGCCTTTGGCAAGACCGTGATCGACAAGATCGAGCGGCATGCACCCGGTTTCTCCGATTTGATCGAACACATGGAGGTCCGCACCCCCTATGAAATCGAACAGGAAGTGGGGCTCACCGAGGGCAATATCTTCCAGGGCGAGCTGACCATTGATCAGTTGCTCTTCAATCGCCCCTTCCCGGGCTATGCGCAGTACCGCATGCCGGTGAAAAACCTCTACATGTGCGGCTCCTCTACGCACCCCGGCGGCGGTGTATCCGCCACCTGCGGTGCCAATGCCGCGCGCGAAATTCTCATGGACCTGAAGCGGCCCAATACGGTGCCGGAGGACGATTGCTACGATGAGTGAGGCCATGCAAACGGATCCCTATGCCGGTGAGCGACTGAAAGAGTCACCGTTTCACCCCCGCCAGGCGGCGCTGAATTTGCGTGAGGCCTGGTCCAGCTGGAACGGCTACCGCTTTGCGGAGTATTACTACGATCCGGAGTACGAATATTTCTGCATCCGGAACGGTTGTGGGACCTACGATATCTGCCCTATGCAGAAGTACCGGATCCGCGGTGCGGACGCGGCGGCCATGCTCGATCGCATGGTGACCCGCGACGTACACAAGCTGGCCATTGACCGGGTGACCTACGTGGTCTGGTGTAACGACGAGGGACGGGTGGTCGACGACGGCACCATATTCCGTCTCGGTGAGGATGAGTACATGCTCACCTGCGGCAGTCCCTGCCTGGCCTGGATTCGCAAGGCGGCCTATGGCTATGCGCAGGTCAGCGTTGAAGACGTCAGCGATGAGATTGCCGCCCTTTCTTTCCAGGGCCCAACCACTTGCGCGGTACTCAAGCGCATGGGGCTGGAGGGCATTGAGACCTTAAAGCCCTTCGGTATCCGCCGTTTTCCTTTCCAGGGCGGTGAATTAATGGTGTCGCGCACGGGCTTTACCGGTGATCTGGGCTATGAGCTATGGATTGAGAAGGATCGGGGTCTGGCCATGTGGGACGCGCTCTATGCGGCAGGAGAGCCCTATCAGATTCAGCCCTATGGGGAAGAGGCCACCAATATGGCGCGGCTGGAGGCGGGCTTTATCATGCCGGACATGGAGTTCGCCGAGGCCCTGAAAACCGTGCACTTTGAACATGACCAGACGCCCTTCGAGCTTGATCTGGGCTGGCTGGTTGATTTCAAAAAGCCCCACTTCAATGGCCGGCGAGCCTTGTTGGAGGAAAAGGAGCGGGGCACGCGCTACACGCTAACCAAGCTGGATATCGAAGGCAACAAGCCGGCGGAATCGTCCTGGATCTATCGCGATCGCGATTGCACCAAGCAGATCGGCTACGTGACCTCGGCCATGTGGTCACCGGCCGCCAAGGCAAATATCGCCCTGGCCATGATCGAGACCGAGTATCTGGACGGTCCCATCTGGGCCTGGATCGATTATGAGAAGGAGTTGCGCCAGTACGGCAAGGTTGCACGCTGCAAAGTGTCCAAGCGCGCCTTCTGGGCGCCGCCCCGGGCGCGGGCCACGCCGCCGCCGGACTGCTAGACGATCCAGCCTCTTTTTTCGAAGGCACAAAAAAAGCCGGCCCCGGGCCGGCTTTTTTCTGCGTGTGGGAAGCGGTCTTACTTGGCTTCTTTACGCGCGATGGCCTCGGCAATCACTTCCTCGGCCACCGGACGCGGTGCCGGTGCGTAGTGGCTGAACTCCATGGAGAACTGGCCACGGCCTGAAGTGATGGTGCGCAGGTCGCCGATGTAGCCGAACATTTCGCTCAGCGGGGAAGCGGCTTTAACGCGGACGCCGGTGGGGCCTTTTTCCTGATCCTTGATCATGCCGCGGCGGCGGTTCAGGTCGCCGATCACGTCGCCCACGTTGTCGTCCGGAGAGAACACGTCGACTTTCATGATGGGCTCCAGCAGCTGCGGCTTGGCTTTCGGAATGGACTGACGATAGGCACCGCGGGTGGCTGCCTCAAAGGCCATGGTGGAGGAGTCAACGGCGTGATAGGCACCATCCTGCAGCGTGAACTTGACGTTCACCAGCGGGTAGCCAGCCAGCGTGCCTTCGCCCATCATGCGCTCGAAAGCATTGCCAATGGCCTGCCAGTATTCACGCGGGACGTTACCGCCCGTGACCGTAGACTCGAAATCGTAGATTTCGCCATCTTCGCCCGTAAAAGGTTCGATCGTGTAATCGATCTTGCCGAACTGGCCGGAACCACCGGTCTGCTTCTTGTGCGTGTAGCTGTCCGTCACCGGCGCCGTGATGGTTTCACGGTAGGCCACCTGCGGTTTGCCCACTTCCACCTCAATGCCATGGGTACGCTTCAGGATGTCGACCTTGATATCCAGGTGCAGCTCGCCCATGCCTTTCATGATGGATTCGCCCGTGTCCTGATCTGTTTCAACCTGGAAAGACGGGTCCTCGGCAATCATCTTGCCCAGCGCGATGCCCATTTTCTCCGTGCCGGCCTTGTCCTTCGCGGCGATGGCGATAGAGATCACCGGATCCGGGAATACCATGGGTTCCAGCGTGGCCGGATTTTTCGGATCTGCCAGCGTGTGTCCGGTCTGGGTGTTTTTCATGCCCAGGAACGCGACAATGTCACCCGCTTGGGCAGAGTCCAGCTCTTCGCGTGATTCGGCGTGCATCTCCACGATGCGGCCGATGCGCTCGGTTTTGCCCGTGTAGGTGTTCAGCACCGTATCGCCTTTCTTCACCGTGCCCGAGTAGATGCGCGTGAAGGTCAGGGCGCCGTAACGGTCGTCCATGATTTTGAAGGCCAGAGCGCGGAAAGGACGCTCCGGGTCAACGATGGCCATTTCCCCGGTTTCGTTGCCTTCCAGGTCCACTTCCGGCTGCGGCTCGACTTCCGTCGGGCTGGGCAGGTAGTCCACCACGGCGTTGAGCACGTTCTGCACGCCCTTGTTCTTGTAGGCAGAGCCACAGAAGGTGGGGAAGAAGGACAGGTTAATGGTGCCCTTGCGGATGCAGCGCTTGATGTCTTCCAGGGACGGCTCTTCGCCTTCCAGATACGCCATGAGCAGGTCATCATCCTGTTCCAGAGCGGTTTCGATCAGCTTCTCCCGGTACTCCTCGGCCTTGGCCTGCAGGTCTTCCGGAATGTCGGTGATTTCATAGTTTTCCGGCTGGCCGGATTCGTCCCAGACCCAGGCTTTCATGGTCAGCAGGTCAACCACACCGGTGAAGTTATCTTCCGTACCGATGGGCAGCACCATAACCAGCGGGTTGGCGCCGAGCACATTTTTGATCTGTTCCACCACGCGGTAGAAGTCCGCACCGAGACGGTCCAGCTTGTTCACAAAGATGATGCGCGACACTTCGGATTCGTTGGCATAGCGCCAGTTCGTTTCCGACTGGGGCTCAACGCCACCGGAGCCACAGAACACGCCGACGCCGCCGTCCAGAACCTTCAGGGAACGGTACACTTCGATGGTGAAGTCAACGTGTCCCGGGGTGTCGATGATGTTCAGTCGGTGACCATCCCACTCGCAGCTGGTGGCAGCGGACTGGATCGTGATGCCACGCTCCTGTTCCTGCTCCATGAAGTCGGTGGTGGCCGCGCCGTCATGCACCTCACCGGTTTTATGAATTTTCCCGGTCAGTTTCAGGATGCGCTCCGTCGTGGTGGTCTTACCCGCGTCCACGTGGGCGAAAATACCAATGTTTCGATACACACTCAGGTCAGTCATGACAGCTCTACACTTCAATGGTTAATGGTTGGAGTCGGGCCCATCCCGACGGGCTACTACGCCCAGCAGACGGTAATGCCGGCCTGCCTCCCTTACACTGAAATCCCTTAAAAAACACGCGGCGCACCGGTCAAGGAGGGCGCCGCGTGGAGTCATTCGGTCTCGGGGTCCGGTTCAGTGGTCCGGATGCCCCCGCATTTCGGGCGCCGAATCATAACAGGCTGAGCCGTTTTGCACCAGCAAAAAGCGCTGTTTTTAGCAGACTTTTTTAGCGCCCAGGTCCCGCGCTGGTCCACGCCGCGAACCGGGGCGCTCGCACAAGCCGGCGGCCCCACTCCTTGGCGCGTTTTTTTTACCCCCGGGGCCTTTCCAGTGGTTCTATGAAGGCGCTTTTTTCCTTATGCTAGCGCCCCATGAATGACCACCAAGCCAGGCCCGGCAATAGCGGCCTCGGGCGTCTGCTTGCCAGCGCCGGATTCAATCATTTCATCACCGCCGTTATCGTGCTTAATGCGATCTCCCTGGGGCTGGAAACGGTACCCGCTCTGCGGGTGCGCTATGGCGGTGCCTTACAGGCCCTCGATACGCTGGCGCTGTGGATTTTTACCCTCGAGCTAACGCTCAAGCTCTATGCCTGGCGCGGTCG
>JABSSV010000051.1 GCA_013213875.1 Lysobacterales bacterium | reverse complement strand
TCAGGGCCGATATGCTGCCGTTGAACGGGGACAAATGGTGAAGCCCTTCGAAGAGCAGGCCTTCAGTCTGGAAGAGGGCGTGATCAGTGCGCCTGTGAAGACTCGCTATGGCTATCATCTGATCCGGCTGGACGGGCGCGTCGCACCGGGTACACGGCCGTACTCAGACGTCCGGGAGCAAATACTCCTGGCCGTAAAGAAGCAGCACCGGGAGGGCATAAAGGAGCGCTATCTACGCCAGCTACATAGCGAGCCGGTAACCCTGGAACAGGATGCGGTGGAGCAGATGATTGAAAATATCTTCGGTCGTGACGTCATTAGTAAGTATCAGGATGACGTAGGTGCCCGCTGAAGCTGGCGGCGCGCATCAATAAGATACAATCAACATGCTAAAGACAGCGCGGAGGAGCCATCAGGGTTTTTTTAAGCAGTTGGTTCTGCGGCAGATTCGCCAGGACTATCTGCAGAATCTGACCGGATTTGCCTGGCTTTTTTTGCAGCCCATGATGCTGCTCGCGGTCTATGCCTTCGTTTTTTCCACCATATTCAAGGCCCGCATCCCAGATTCGGGCGGTGTTGGGTTTGCTGCCTACCTGGCCATTGCCTTCTGGCCCTGGACCGCGTTCGCTGAGGCGGTTTTGAAAGCCAGCGGATCCATCTCCGCCCATGCCGGTCTGGTTTCAAAAGTGGCATTTCCCCGGGAGTTGATTCCCCTCGCCACGGTTACCGCCACGTTCATCATGCACGGTGCGGGCTTTCTTGCCGTGATCCTGGTGTTGGCACTGACCGGTACCCCCATCCATTGGTGGTTACTGCCCATAGCGGCGCTGCTTTTCCTCCTGCTGTGGCTGTTTGCGTCTGCCATCACGCTTTTTACCTCGTCCCTGCAGGTCTTTGTGCGGGACCTGGCCCAGATCCTGCCGCCGCTCATGACCCTGTGGTTCTTTATCACGCCGATTTTGTATAGTGTGGCCATGCTGCCACCCAGGATGGCCGCTGCCATGCAGTGGAACCCCATGACCTGGTTTACCGTGCAGTTCCGCGATCTGTTGCTCTACGGGAAGCTGGATGTCGCCCTGCTCAATCCGCTCGCGTGGCTCGCTATTCCACTGTTTGCCTATGCCGGCTTGCGCTGGTTCCGGCGTTTTAGTGGGCACTTTGAGGATTTTCTCTGATGTCCCTGCTGGTGAAAGCAACCGGCATAGGCAAGGTGTATCCCCGGGTACATCATCCCCGTGACCGTCTACGCGCCTTTGGTGCCTTGTTGTTCGGTCAGGAGCCTGCCGATGGGGCAGAGGTGCTCAAGGACATCAACCTCGAGGTACACCGCGGCCAGTCCCTGGCACTGATCGGCAGCAACGGAGCTGGGAAGTCTACCTTGCTCAAAATTTTAACCGGTGTGATTGATCCGAGCGCCGGGCAGGTTATGACCCACGCACGAACCGCCGCCTTGCTGGAACTGGGGGCCGGATTCCAACCCGACTTTTCCGGCATGGAGAATCTGCGCATGAAGGCCACTTTGCTGGGCATGAGCGCGGCCGAGTTGG
>JABSSV010000050.1 GCA_013213875.1 Lysobacterales bacterium | reverse complement strand
TGGGTGCTGGCGTTCTGAAAAATTTGCCGGTTATGATCAAAAGGCCCCTTCCAATCGCTGCGATCTGCTATCGTGGGCCGGGTAGTAACACGATTCCCTATGCCTATGCCGTCATTTCTTTCTCCCAAGCGGTTTTCGCTGCTCGGCTGTCTTGCCCTGCTGGTGACCTCGCTTGCAGGGGCGGTCACGACGGCCTTCGCGCAGCCGGTGCTGCTGGTTGAAAAAACCGCTTCTGTGCCGGTGGTCCAGCCCGGCGATGCACTGATCTACCAAATCACCGTGACCAATACCGGCGATCAAGCTGCTATCGGCCTGGAGCTGGAAGACACCCTGTCGCCACTGTTGGCCTTTGAGTCGGCCACCGGGGGCGGCACCATCGGCGCGCAAGCTGCGATCGGTGCCGTGGTGCGCTGGAGTCTACCCCTGCTCGCACCGGGGCAGACTGGTTCTGTACTGGTTAATTCGCGTGTGCAAACCACCACGCCAGGTACCGATATCACCAATACGGCCCGCCTTCGCAGTCTTGAGACGGGCGACATTCTCTCCAATACGGTGAGCACCCGGGTGGATAGCGGTCCCAACCTGTTCATTGGCAAGGCAGCCTCTCGCGAATCCGCAGAAAACGGCGATGAAATCGTCTATACGCTCAATGTCTCCAACTTTGGTGGCTTAGCGACCAATCTGGTGCTCACCGATGTACTTGCTGAAGGATTGAGCTTTGCCAGCGCCTCTAACGGGGGGCGCTATGACAGCGCCACCCGCACAGTGCGCTGGGAGCTGGCGGCGCTGGACCGGGGTCAGTCTGGCGCGGTGACCCTGTCAGTTCTGGTGGCCGGTGCAGCCGATGGGGCCGTGCTCGAAAATCAGGCTGTGCTGGATAGCGATGAAACGGAGTCGCTCGCGAGCAATACGGTCAGTGTAAAAATCAGCAGTCGCGCGGACATCGAAGTGGACGTTAGCGCCTCCGGTAGCAACATCGTCCCTGGCGATCTGCTGCAATTTACGACCAGCGTGCGCAACAGCAGCCCCAATGCTGCTGAAGCGCTGCGGGTGGAAGCGGACGTGCCCGTGAACACGCAGTATGTCAGCAATCTCGGCGGCGGTGTCCTTAACGGCTCCCGCCTGGTATGGGACCTGGGTGATCTGCCGCCGTTGCAAACGGCAACGGTGGTTATGACAGTCCGCGTTGACGCGCCACTCCCGGACGATACGCAAATTGAATTTGAAGCCACAGCAGACATCGCTAACGGCATTTCAGACGGGGCTGGAGTGCTGGTAAATCTGTTCCCGGCACCGCGCTTTTTGCTGCACGTTGAAGCGCCCACGCAGTTTGTTTCACCGGGTGAGGTGCTGACCTACACGGTGGACTATGAGAATGGCGGCAATCGAGCCGAGGACACGATGCTGCGGGTATATCTGCCGCCCTCCAGTTCGCTCTTGTCCGCCACGTCCGGTGCGACGCCAGAGGGTGGCGCTTTACGCTGGTCTCTCGGCGCATTCCCCTCAGGTGCCTCCGGATCCCGACGCGTCACGGTAAAGTTTGATCGTGCGATTGAGAATGGAGCGGTGCTGACCACACTGGCCACCATCGAAGCGTCTACCGGGTTTCCAGTCAGTGATCGCTTTCGAGTCCAGGCTTCGTCTCTGCCGGTTCTGACACTAACTAAGACTGCTGAAGCCCCGATCGTAGCGCCTGGTGAGCGGTTCAGCTACCTCTTGAGGGCAAGAAATATAGGTGCCAGTAGCGCGACTCAGGTACGTATTACCGATAGCCTGCCGGACCAAACCCGATTTATTGAGGCCTCCGATGGTGGGCAGGAAACAGCACCGGGCAGTGGTATCGTCACCTGGCCTACGGTCAATTTGCCGCCCGGCGGGCTGCGTCTCGTCCTCGTGACCGTGCAGGTGGATGCTACGGTGCCTAGCGGTACGGTATTGCACAATGCGGCCTCCATTACTAGCGACCAAACACCGCCAGCACAGGCGCCCATTGTGGACACGCTGGTGGCCAGTCTGCCGAATCTACGCCTCCAGAAGAAGGCGGCGCGACCGGTGGTTCAGTCCGGTTCGGAGCTGGACTACCTGCTGCGCTATGGCAATGACGGCTCCGATCAGGCGACTGACGTAAAAATCAGTGACCAGTTACCGCCCGAGCTGGAATTTGTCAGCGCCACCAGCGGCGGCATTTTCGAACCGCAGTCCAGGACCGTGCGCTGGATGCTCGGCACTTTGCCCGCGCGCGCCAGCGGTGAATTAACGGTGCGCACCCGGGTGGCGGCGACGGTCAGCGATGGTGCGGTGATCGATAATGTCGCCAGCGTGCTGGGCGCCGGCGCTGCACCGCAGCTGGCTGCTGCCACGGTGCGTGTGGCCGCAAGGCCGCAGCCGGCCGTGGGCATTCCCGGTCTGCAGCATGCAGTCCGTTTTCTGCTTGTGGGCTTGTTGCTGGGTCTGGGCTGGCTGCGCTTTGCCAGGCCCTGAGGACAAAGCAGCGGCGATGCTCAGCGCGTAAGCGGCTCAAGCACAGCAGCGGGTGTCACCGGCGCGGGCGATCACAACCCGCACGCGGCTGGCCTTGGCAGGCCCTGGCAGGCCGGTCAGATTTAAATACATCTCCTGGCGGTTAGAAAAAATAATCCCAATTTTTTAAAAAAAAGCATGGGTTTTCACCCCGTCTGCTTTATCATTTATTGATTATATCTATTTGTCCCCGAAATAAACCGGAGTATTAATAATGGCAATTAAAAAAATCGACCTCAAGAAAGCGACGGCTGCTGAGTTGGAGGCCCATCAAAAAGACGTGGCAGCCATGATTGAGGCGAAGCGGCGCGAGGAGGCGTCCGCAAAGTTTGAGGAGGTGATCGCCTTTGCGGCCAGTCGCGGCCTGTCGCGCAAAGCGTTGGCAGATTACTTCAGCGGTGGCCGAAAGACCGGCGCGTCGAAAAAAGCCCGCAAACCGGTCGCGCCAAAATACCGCAACCCGAAAGACAAGTCCCAGACCTGGTCTGGTCGTGGCCGGAAGCCCCGTTGGGTAGAGGATTATCTGGCCGCTGGCGGCAAACTCAGTGACAAGAAGATCGCCGCCTAGCGCGCTTGTTGCGGTAAGGCAGCGCCCGCTTAGGCGGGCGTTGCATGTTGGTTGCGACGGCGCCGGGGTTCTGCGGTGAAGCGTATCGCCATTTTTTGCGATGGCACCTGGAACTCGCCACGGCACGGGCATGAAAGCAATGTGCTGCATTTGGCGCGCGGTCTGGAAGCGCAGCATGAGGGCTTTAAGCAGGTGGCCTTCTATGACTGGGGGGTCGGCACGGATCGCAAACGCTTGCGCGGAGGTCTGTCGGGCGCCGGTATCGATAAAAACATTCTCGATTGTTACCGTTTTCTGGTTCATAACTATCACCCGGGCGATACGCTCTATTTTTTTGGTTTTAGCCGTGGGGCCTATACGGCCCGCTCCCTGGCCGGTTTTATTCGTAATTGCGGATTATTAATGCCCCAGCATGCGGCGCAGATTCCTGCGGCCTATGCGCTTTACCGAAAACGTAACGCAGCCAGTCATCCGGATGCGCCTGAGGCACGGGCCTTTCGAGCTGCCCATGCCTGGTCTGATCTGACGCCCATTCGGTTTATGGGCGTCTGGGATACGGTGGGAGCGCTGGGCATACCGGTACCCTTCTGGGGCGTGCTGGGACAGAAGGAGTTCCTTTTTCATGACACGGCGCCGAGCCGCATTATTGAACACGCGCGCCATGCGCTGGCCATCGATGAATGCCGGCAGGATTTTGAGCCCACCCTGTGGGACCGCAAACCGGGTCTGGACCTGCAGCAGGTCTGGTTTGCCGGTGTCCACAGCAATGTCGGCGGCTCCTACGCGGATCGGGGGCTCAGCGACCTGCCGCTGCAATGGATCGCGCGGGAAGCGGCGCTAGAGGGGCTGGGCTTTACCGATCATGCGCTGGCGCGCATGGCACCCAACCACGCGGGTCAGCTGTATGACAGTCGTCGCGGGATTTACCGCGCTCGCGCTGCGCGCCGGCGTCAAATTCAAGGCCCCATCCATCATTCGGTACGCCAGCGCTGGGAAGAAGACATAAAAAGCTACCGTCGGCGCTGCGCCCCGCTGCGTGAGTTGCTGCAACGGGTGGATGCTGACTGGGATCAGATTGAGTTGGTGCATTAGCAAGAGCTACTGGCGATGCATGTCCATGCAAGTGCCCCGGGCTTGTTTTCGCGGTTTATACTCAGGACACGTAAGCCATACTCGTATCCTGCATGCCCGTCGCGAAAGGGGGTCGCGATAGCCGGGTCGAAATGGCAAGACAGGCAAGAAGGCAACGGAGGTCCCCATGTTGCGCACAGACATCGTTTCTTTTGACCGGGCCGCTCCGCGGGCCAGGCTATGCCGGTCGTGGTCCCGTTGCATCTGGCTAGTGGCGTGTTGCTTCTCTGCGATGACGATTCAGGCCAGTGAACCGCTGCCAGCCCGGCAGCCGCTTCAGGTATTGACGGACGCCCCGGCGGGCGGCGGAGACCCGGTAGTCGGTAGCAGTATCACAGCGGCCGGCCGCTATGCCTTCGTGGTCAATACGCCGCAGTGCCGGGTGTTCGTTTACGAACTCGACTTTGCGACCATGAACTACGAGTTTCGCCAGCGTGTGGATGCGCCAGGTGGTCCGAATGGGCCTTGCGGTACCGGGCGCTTCGGCACGGTGGCCTCGGCCAGCGGCGAGGTGTTGATTGTCGGCGCGCCCGGCACGCGACGCACGCCAACCCAGCGCGGCATCGTCGATAACGGTGCGTTCTTCATGTTTGTGCTCACCGATATTGGCGGAACCAAGAGCTGGGTTCCCAAGGGCCCGAATTTTCGTTTGGGGCGGCGGTTTCCACCGCAGGACCAGGCCGGTCAACAGTTTGCGGCAGCTCTGTCCATCAGTCGTATCAGCCCTGATGATGACAAGTATCTGGTGGTAGCCGGTGCGCCGTTCTATGACGTGCCCAGCGCAGGTGGTGGCGCACTGCTGATCGATGCGGGGCAGATTACCGTGTACAGCTATGATATTTCCGATGACGGACCGACCAGTCCGGCACTGAATCCGCTGGGCGTGGTCAACGGTGATACGGCCAGCGAGAATTTGGGCTTCGCGGTTACCGCCAGTAATCCCTTCGTGCTGGCTGGTGCTCCCGGCCAGCCCGGTAATGCTGGTCGCCTGCTGGTAGTGAACTCGACGGACTTTAATACGAATCAACCGGACCTTACCGCCCGCCTTGATCCGGCAGACCGGGTCTATCTTGCGGCTACAGAAACCGAGCAACTGGGCCAGGAAGTGTCTCTGTCCTCTAAAGTAGTGCTCGGTGCCAGCGTCAGCAACGGCCGTGCCTGGGAAATTAATGGTGCCGGCACGGGGCGTAGCTACCTACCGGTCGATGCACCGTTTCGCAACGACGGGGGTGATGTGTCCGGTAGTCAGCCCGCTGCTATCGGCGTTGTGCCTTTCGGGGGCAGCATTTATCGGGATCCGTTGAGTGATGAGGTAGGAACCACTATTTTTGATCCTCGGGACGCAATTCCCGTTGATGTGGCGGCTGAGTTAAACATTCCTGATCCGCCAACGAATCCCGATGCAGTGGATCTGGGCGTTGACATCCGCCTGACCCGTGAGGCGCTCTGGTTCGCCAATGCGGCCGCCGACCGGGCCGTCTATTATCAGTACCCCTGTGGCTTTGGTACACGCCTTACGGACCGGCAATATACCCTGCTGACCATTCCCTGCGATTTGCCTGCCGGCACCACCTATCAGCAGCTATTTGGCGGGGCCATCAATGGTGACACGGTGACCATTGGTGAGCGCAGCAAGGTTCGCGTATTCCGCTATGATCCCGATCAGAGCAATCCGGACCGTACCTTCACCGAAGTGACAGATCCGAACGAGCCGATCGGCTCCTTGGCGCGCAACAGTTTTCTGGTGATCTATGCGAATCGCCGCTACTTCGCGGTGCCGGGCGGTTTGGGGGCCAGCGCTAGCGAACTACCAGGTTTTCTGGGCACCACCAGCGCTGCCTCGCCCTCGCTACCCGCGACAGATTTTTCGCCCCTGGCTTTTTCAGCCTCCGTGCAGCGCTACGCGCCGGTGCTGTTGAAAGCCGCTGGCACGACCCTGCCGGCCAAGGCGCCGGGCGAGGATCGCTTCGTGCTGGTGGGTAATAGCTATCCGCGCGCATTTGACATCAATGACCTGATCATGGAGGTGGGCGGCGTGCGCAACCTGTTTGGGGCCAGTGGTGTGCTGCCTAATGATCGCACCGTGTATGTCTACGATGCACAGGCCGGTGCCGCCAACCCCTACCAGCCGATCACGGCGACGCCGGGTTTCTCCGCAAGTATCCGGCCCTATCAGGGTTTTTACCTGACGCTCAGGGCGTTCGTGGCCAGCGATCCAACTCCGGCGGTAACGCTCTATATCCCCCAGGTAGAGTAGGTTGCCAACAGGCTAGCGGCTCGCTAGCGACTTGCTTCTCAGAGTGGGCTTTTCAGCGCACTGCGCGACAGATTGGTATACTAAAACCGCAGGGCCTTTGGCGCTGTGATAACTGTGAGCCGGGTTGGGTTAACAGCATGCGTTCTTAGCTGTAACAGGACGCCATGGCACGTTGGCTACTACCATTGGCTGGGGACGCTCACACAAAACCAATGGCGTGTCGCGCTGAAGATGCAGCGACCGCTTTTGCGCTCAGTTGGCCAGTATGGCTGGGCCAACGTGGTAACGCGACAGAGCAGAGAGATGCCCCATGAGCCGCTATGACAAGCACCCGCCCGCAGACCCATTGCCAAATGTGGCTCCACAGGCTTTGTTCCGTATTCTCGCCGCCGGTCTACTGCTGTCTGTTTGCGCGTTTTTGACGATCCCGTCAGCCGAAGGCAGCGTTCCTGCGCGAAATCCTGCCGTGGTGATTGAGCGGCAGAACGGTGATCGGGTGGAGGGAACCAGTATTACCGCCGCGGGACGCTGGGCCTTCGTCATCAACTCACCGGCTTGTCGCGTGTTTGTCTATGAGCTGGATTTTGCCAGCATGGAATACCTCTATCGGCAGGTCATTGATGCGCCCCGATCCGGCACCTGCAGCACCGGTCGTTTTGGCGCGGTGGCCTCGGCCAGCGGCGAGGTGCTCATCGTGGGGGCGCCGAATACGCAACGCCGCCCCGGCGGCTCCACCCGCCGCAATGGCGCCTTCTACATGTATGCGTTGGGCGATGACGGTGTCTGGGCAGCCAAGATTCCACAGGACAACCTGCTTGGGCGTCGTTTTCCGCCCCAGAATCAGCGCAATCAGAACTTTGGCTTCGCCCTGTCAATCAGCCGTATCAGTGCTGATGACGACAAATATCTGGTCGTAGCCGGCGCCCCCAATCATGACCCCAGCCCTGGTGGCAACCAGCTGACCAACGCGGGGCAAATTTCGGTTTTTAATTATGACGTCTCTGATGATATCAACGGTGCGGCAGACCCGAACGGTGCGCTGCGATTGATCGGAGTGGTCGACGGCGACACGGAAAACGAAAATCTGGGCTTCGCTGTCACTGCTAGCAGCCCGTTTGTGCTGGCCGGTGCGCCGGGCTATGACGACGATCCCAGCGATGCCACCGTGCCGGGCCGACTGCTGGTGGTTAATTCTGACGACTTTGACAGTAATGGTGATCTAGCACCTGGTCAGCGCACCTTTCTGGATGCCGATGATACGGAGCAGTTAGGACAGGAAGTGTCCCTGTCTTCCAAGGTGCTGCTCGGTGCCAGTCTCACCAACGGCCGGGCCTGGGCAGTCACCGGACCGGAGAACAATCGCAGCTACACGCTCACCACAGACCTGTTTCGTAACGAGGGTGGGGACGTGTCCGGCAGCCAGCCCGCGGCGCTGGGCGTGGTGCCTTTCGGAGGCAGTATCTTCCGTGATCCGCTGACGGATGTGATTGGTACAAACGTCGCTAACCCCGGCGATGGCATTGTGGTCGATATTTCCCTGGACCCGGATGTGCCTGATGGCGATGAGAGTGATCTTGGGATCGATATTCGCCTGACCCGGGAGGCGCTCTGGTTTGCCAATGAAGCTGCCCGGCGCGCCATCTACTATCAATTCCCCTGTGGTTTCGGCACGCGTTTGCGGTCCGATCCACCGCAATATCAGCTGATTGGCATGCCTTGCGATTTGCCCGCCAACACCACCTACGGTGAGCTGTTTCCCGACATCGGCGACACCGCGAAAATTCGCATCTACCGATTTGATGAGACCTTTGGGTCTCCCGATCGGAGTTTTATTGAGATGCGTGACCCCAGCGAGGAGCTAACGCCGGAACACGCACGCTACGGTTTCCTGATGATCAGTGCCGAGGATCGCTATTTTGCTGTCCCCGGTGCGGATGTGCTAGGCGGGCCGCTGCCGCCGACTTTTACCGCCAGCGATCCCATACCCAGCGACTTTGCCGTGCCCCTGGATTGGCCCGTGCGCAGGGTGTTCAAGACACCGCTGAAAACCGGCAGCTTTTCTCCCGATGCGGACAAGCGGTTTGTTATTGCAGCCAATCGTTTTCCACGTGCCTTTGATTTCGCAGATCTGACCGTTACTGAGACGCCTGACGGCGGCGTCCCGGACACCCGATTTATCGCTGACAGCAACTTTGTGGAACCCAGCGGCTGGGTCTATGACCCGCAGCCCAATGTGTCCAACCCCTATGTGGCTGTCAGCGGTACACCGGGTATGAGCCGGACCAGCATTCGCCCCTACGAAGCGTTTTATGTGCGCTTAAAAGAGGCCGGTGTAGACGGCACGGCGGCGACGGTGATTCTGAATATCCCGCAGGTTGAATAAAACGGCGCGAAGGTCAAAAACTTTTCGTGGGCGCGCCGGCCAGCGCCCGGCGACGTGGGTTGCCTGGTCCAGCCTAAAAACGGAGCACATCCCGGGTGCTTGCGAGCGGTCTATACTCAAATAAACCCTCGCCGGAGATCCCCATGCGCCTGTTTACCCCCATGCTGGCCCTGAACCTGCTGCTGGCCGGTATGCTGCCTGCCAGTGCGGGGCAGACCGTTACCGTTGATAACTTCGTTCGCGCCGAGACCGATAGGACGCTCGCACGCTATGTGGAGCAGGGCGCTTTTGGGCGCTTTGTGCATATTCGTCAGCCCACACCGATCGACGCGCAGGATGTGATTCGCATGAACCGCGACACGCTGTATTCGGCCGGCGTTTTCGACCTCAGCAGCCCTGTGACCATTGAAAAACCCGCGTCTCCGGACCGCTTCCAGTCCATGATGCTGGTCAACCAGAACCATTCCATATTGCCCGCCGTGCATGAGGGCGGCACCTTTGTCTACACCCGTGAAGACATCGGCACCCGCTATCTTTTCGTGATTATACGAACTTTCATGGACGCGTCTGATCCGGAAGATATCCGTCTGGCCAATGCCCTGCAGGATCAGGTCACGGCCAGTCAGGCGTCGGTCGGCAGCTTTGACGTTCCCGACTGGGATGCGGTCTCGCTGGCCCGCGTGCGGGATGCCATTAACGTGCTGGCATCGACAAAAACGGATATCTCCGGCTTTTTCGGACAGCAGGATCAGCTCAACCCTATTGATCACCTGCTGGGGGCCGCCTATGGCTGGGGTGGCAATCCCCGTGAAGCCGCTATGTACATCAACGTGGTGCCGGAAAAGAACGATGGTCTGACGCCATACACCCTGACGGTGGGCGAGGTGCCCGTGGACGGTTTCTGGTCTGTCACGGTCTATAACGCAGCGGGCTACATGGAGCGCAACCCGCAGCAGGCCTACGCCTTTAACGATGTGACAGCCGCCCACAACGAGGACGGCACCATTACCCTGCATTTTGGCGGTGATCCCTCCTTGCCCAACTATCTGCCGATTACGCCCGGTTGGAATTACATCGTGCGCCTCTATCAGCCACAGGAGGCCTTTCTGTCCGGTGCCTGGACTTTTCCCGAGCCCATGGCCACGGAATAGGGCGCTGCCCCTGTTCCTGAGCGCGCGCAGCCTGTAGGGTGTTGCTTCGCCCCGAACGGGGCGAGTAACACAGGACAGACAGGGGTTAAGAGTCAATGAGCATCAAACAGGTAAAGGCAGTGGCAGATATTCCGTCCGCTGAACTGGATGACTGGGGTCCGGTGGAACTGCCCATTTCCGAGACCGTTTCGCAGCTGCGTGGTCTCATTATCAATGAACACGACGATGGTTCCGAGGCGGGCATCTGGGAGTGCACACCGGGTACCTGGACGCGCCAGATCATGGATGCGGAAATCAGTTCCTTTGTGAAAGGCCATGCGCGCTTTCATCCGGAAGAGGGTGAGACGCTGGACATACGTGCCGGCGACACGGTGTATTTTGATGAGAACAGCCGCGGCACCTGGGAAGTGATTGAAACGGTCCGTAAGGCTTACCTGACCTTCAAACGTGACTAGCGCAGGGTGGCGATCTATGCCCATGTCTGACGCCCTGCCCGACAGGTTCGCACAGGAGCGCAGTACGTGAAAAAGAACGACCGTGAATTGGGTATGGGCCAGCGCATTGCACGTCGTGACCTGCTGCATGGTCTGGGCGCCGCAGCCGCGGCGAGTTTCCTGCCGGGGCGCGCGCTGGCCGAGCAGGTACTGGCGGCGGAGCAGCAGGGGGCGCTGTATTACCCGCCGGCTCTGACGGGTCTGCGCGGCAATCATGCGGGCTCCTTTGATGTGGCCCATGAACTGGCGCGCGAGGGACGCACGGACTGGGGTCCCGTACTGGAACCGGATGCCCAGGCCTATGATCTGGTGGTGGTCGGGGCCGGTATCAGCGGCCTCGCGGCGGCGCACTTTTATCTGCAGCAACAGCCCGGCGCGCGGGTGCTGTTGCTGGACAATCATGACGACTTCGGCGGCCATGCCCAGCGCAATGAGTTTACGCTCGATGGCCAGACCATTCTTGGCTACGCCGGCAGTCAGTCCCTGTCCGAACCTTCTTTTTATCCGCCCCTGGTGAAGCAGTTCATTCGCGATCTCGGCATTGATGTGGATCGGCTGGGTAATGCCTATGACCAGCAGTTTTTTCTGCGTCACGGTTTGGCACCGGCAGTGCATTTTGCTACTGAGCAGTGGGGAAGCCATGGGCTGGCGCGGCAGGAGTTGGGGCCTTTGCGTTATATACCCATGGCGCCCGGTCAGACGCCCGAGGAAGCGGTGGCGGCGCTCGCGGCGGCCTTCGAGGTGTGTGGCTTTTCGGAGTGTGGCTATTGATCTATCGGGTGCGAGACGGGATGGCGCCCGTGACTCCTCACGA
>JABSSV010000005.1 GCA_013213875.1 Lysobacterales bacterium | reverse complement strand
GGTACCGGAGCCGAATCCTTCCGCATTACCCTGCCAGAAGGAACCGAGCTGTCCATGGAAATCGTGATGGGTTGCGAAGTCGCCACGGTCTACGTACTCGATGCTGCGGGCTACGAAGTGGTGACCTTTGACAACGTGAAGGTGAATGGCAACTCAGGCCTCTGCGCGCAGACTGGCATTGGCGCTGGCACAGGCGTGGGTAGCGGCTTCGACCTGGTGGTTGATCCCTACGAAAACCGCGGTGTTACCGAGCTCCGTTTCTAAGCGCTGACGGTTACATCCACAACGGTTTAACCAACGAGTCTTGCCCCCGCGTTCGCGCGGGGGCCCTTCTCACCGGCACCAACCGCTGAGCGTCAGAGGGCCTGGAAACCCAGCTTCGATCGGAATCAATATGTGCTGTCAGCCAGAGGCATCTGCCCTGGCTTTCGGTGCTTTACCGCAGGGCGCAAAATGAACCGGCGACCGCCGGCCACCCCGCGCCAGTCCGCGCCAGTCCGCGCGCCAAAGGTTAACGGCGCACAGCAGTCCCAGGGATTGAGGGTTTTGTTCAGCCTAGTGGCCAGCTCAATGGTCGCCCGGCCAGCAGGTGCAGATGAACGTGAAACACGGTCTGCCCCGCTGCCGCGTTGCAATTCATCACCACGCGATAGCCATCATCGGCAAAGCCCGCTTCTGCCGCCAGTTCACGAGCGGCGGTAAACAGCCTGCCCATGAGGCGTTCGTCTTCCGGCTGCATGTCGTTGATGGTCGCGATGCGCTGCTTGGGAATTATCAATACATGGTAGGGTGCCTGCGGATGAATATCCCGAAACGCCAGCACATGCTCGGTCTCATAAACAATATCCGCCGGTATTTCACGGCGAATGATTTTCAGGAACAGATCGTCAGACATAAACGCCTCCCGGGGCTGATCAGGCAAAAGGCCAACCGGTCAGAAGCTGGGGACCGGACCGCTCCGCTATCATAGCCCGATGCGTCAACCCAAAAGCACATCTGCGGTGGCCCGTGGCGGCTCAGACGAAGCGAGACCGCAGCCCGGAGGCGGGGCCCAGGAGGCCCCGATGCCCATGCCTCCGGCACCGCCAGTACAAGCGCGCTGGATCGCGACCGGGCATCCAGAAGTCACCGTAAGCTGGGGCTGGTGCGCAAGCCCCGTGGGCCCCATGCTGCTTGCCTGGATCGGCCGGGAACTGGTGTTTCTCGGATTTAAAGGCATTTTGAGCAGGGACTATGCGGTGGCTGAACTGCGCAGCCAGTGGCCATCCGCGCCGTTGCAGGAGCAGGCGCAGGAGGCATCGCGATGGCGCGCGCTCGTGTTTGCCCATAACTGCGTGGAGCCCCTGGCCGTCTGCCTCTATGGCTCGCCGTTTCAGTTGCGGGTTTGGCAGGCCCTGGGCCATATCGCCCCCGGCACCCGCATCAGCTACGGCCAACTGGCCACCCGTATGGGAGCTCCCGGCGCCGCCCGCGCCGTTGGCTCGGCGATCGGCGCTAACCCGCTATCCTGGCTGCTGCCCTGTCACCGGGTGATTCGTGCCAACGGCCAGCTGGGCCAGTATCGCTGGGGATCCCGCATCAAGGCACAACTGCTGGCGGCTGAGGACCTAGCCTGCAGCCATTAGTCACTGGGCAGCAATTGCGTGGCCAGCGACTCGGCAACCGTTAGCGGGTCCGGCAGCAAGGCAGGGTCTTCAGCCAGGTAGGCCTCCGCACGCAGCGCCGTGCGCATGGGCCCCGGATCCAGGCTGATAACACGGCAGGCCGAGCCTTCCAGTTCGTCCGCAAACATGGCCGCCAGGCTGGCCAGCGCAGCTTTACTCACCCCATAGCCACCCCAATAGGCCTGGCCTTGCGCCGGCGCGCTATCCAGCATAAAGGCGAGCACACCCCGGTCGCGCTTCAATTGCGGCAGGGCAGCAACACTCAGCAGCCAGCTGGCGTTGAGATTGACCTGTATATCCAACAGCCACTGATCCGGAGGTGTTTGCTCCAAAGGGCGCAAGCCACCGAAGCGGGCCGCCGCGTGCACCAGACCATAGAGCGGCCCGTAGGCCTGCTCAAAACCCGCCATCAATTCTGAGGCCCCATCGGGGGCCAGATTGGCCAGGTCCATGTCACAGTAGGCAGGTGCTGGCGCACCCAGCGCCTCAATCTCATCACAGAGACGCTCCAGCTTGCGACGCTGGCGATCCACCAGAATTAACTGCACGCCACGCGCGGCCAGTACCCGCGCAAGCGCACTGCCCAGCCCGCCGTTGGCGCCGGTCAACAAGATTGGAAGCGGTTTTGCACTCATGGTTCTATGGCTCTTTCCCGTTGGGGCGGCATTTTAACCAGCCTGCTCAGATCTGCCTAGCCGTTACACCATTTGACCCGTAAGGCGCCGTGATCGGTAATAATAGGCCATGCCCATCTACACCTATAAAGCCAGCGGCCCGGATCATTGCCGCTACTGCATGAACTACTTCGAGCGCCAGCAAAAGCTGAACGCAGCGCGACTCACGCAGTGTCCGGAATGCGGCGCCCCCGTGCGGCGGGTCATCACCGCTCCTACTTTGGCCCGGCCGGCACCGAGCCTGTCGGAGAAAAACATCGGTGATAAAGGCTTCACCCAGTATCGAAAGCTGGAGAAAGGCGTCTACGAAAAGACCATCGGCAAGGGGCCGGATATCATTCGTGATGACGAATAGGCCCTGCCTCGGGTCGCGCACCTGGCTGATCTTCTAATGAGCGCGGTGCCATGAATTTACGCCACGGGCGCTATGGCTCCGGCATCGCTAACCGCACCCACGGAGCGCCACGACGCTAGCGGGCCTCTGCCTCTTGCAGGGCACGGGCTCGCCACCAGCAGCGCAGAACATCACCCGGCCGCGTATGCAGACCGCCCGCCAGCATTTGGGCGGGTCGACGCCGTNCCANCTCCAGCCGGCGCGCCACCACCGCGTCACGCAGGCACAGAAAGCGCAGCGAAGCATTGCTGCCGGGCATGAGCGGTTCCGACTGGCGCCATTGCTGAGCCAGTTCTGCCAGGGATACCACCAGGGCCTGCCGGGCCTCAGCATCGGAATCGTCCTGTCGACTCAGCCGGTGGCGCGCCATGAGATCCAGCGGGAGCCAGCGATGCTCCGTGGCGCGACGCGCCAGGGTCCGCATCAACTCCAGCAAACGGGCTGCGGCGGCCGCGGCGCGTAAACCAGGCGCTACATCGCCCGGCGCGCAGCCGGTCATGATAACGGCCTCCTCGCCGGCGGTCTGGAACAGGACCTCCCGAAGCATATCCACGCTGGACAAGGAATGATCCTCCAGCGCCAGCAATAGCTGCATAAGATAGCTCTGGAAATTCCCCATGCTGGCAGCGGGCAGCGCTTCAGTCATGGTGACAGCGCGAACCACGGGGTGTTGACTGCCGTTCTCCTGCACACTGGCCAATTCCTGTTGCCACCAGCTGATTTTGGCCACGCCAACGGCCGGATCGCTAACGGTCAGGGGCACGTCACGCAGGGATCGAAAGAGCGCCTCAAGGGCCAGCAGCCGGTCCCGTTCCGGGCCCGGCCAGAAGCGATAGGCAAGATCAAACTCGGCACCCTCTTCCAGCGCCAGCTCGCCGCAGGCAGCACGCTCAGCAGGGGCCAGCGTCATGAGACGTTCGCAAACAAGCGCAGGATCTCTGCCGGCTGGTCCAGCACATGGGCCGGCGGCAATGCCGCCGCCAGTGCCGCCTGGACCCCATAGCCGTAGGACATGAGCACCGGCGTTGTGCCCGCAGCCTCGGCCGCCTCCATATCGCGGGGATCATCACCAACCATGATGGCCGCCGCTGGCTCGACGCCCAGCAGCTCACAGGCCAACAGTACCGGGGCGGGATGAGGTTTCGCCGTGGTCAGCGTGTCACCGCAGATCACGCAGCCTGCGCGCCCTTTCCAACCCAGCTGGGCCAGTAGCGGCAGGGTAAGGAATTCCGGCTTATTGGTCACCACGGCCCAGGGAATCGCGCGCCGGTCCAGCTCATCAAGCAGACCCTCGACCCCCTGGAAGGGCTGCGTGGCGCGCAGCATATTGCGCTCATACCAATCCAGAAAGCGCTGGCGCCAGCGCGACTCCTGCGCTGCATCGGCCGGTGGCAAACCGGCACGAATCAAACCCAAAGACCCCTGCGAAACGTAGGCACGAAAGTCCGCCACCGGCGCCTCCGCCAGCCCTTCTTCACGGCGCAGCACATTCAGGGCGCCCACGAGATCCGGGGCCGTGTCCAGCAGGGTGCCATCCAGATCAAACAGCGCGGCCCGATGACCCATGCTAGCGCAACTCCGAGCGTTCGGGCTTGCGGGCATGCAGCAGATAGTTGACGCCAACGGAGCCACCGAGCGCTGCCGAGCGGCTGATCGGGTTGTAGTGCAAACCTGTGATCTCGCACACCTCCAGACCGGCTGCGCGCAGCCAGGCGGACAGCTCCGAGGGCCGAATAAAACGGTCATAGCGGTGCGTACCCCGTGGCACCAGCCGCGCGATATGTTCAGCGCCTACGATGGCCAGTGCAAAGGCGGCGGGCGTCCGGTTCAGGGTGCTGAGAAAAAGATCGCCACCTGCTTTTAGCATCCCGGCGCAGGCTGACACCACCGCCGCAGGATCCGGCACATGCTCCAGCAGCTCCATGCAGGTCACGAGATCCGCCTGGCCCGGTGACGCGGCGGCGAAGGCCTCGGCCGTCATGCACTGGTAATCTACCGACAACTCGCTTTCGTGCAGATGTAAACGGGCAACCGCCAGCGCCCGCTCGGCGATATCCAGGCCAGTCACCCGGGCCCCGGCAGCAGCCAGCGCCTCACTGAGGATGCCGCCGCCGCAACCCACGTCGATGGCGCGCGCATCAGTCAGGCGGCAGCGCTCCTGCACAAACCGCAGACGCGCAGGGTTGATCTCATGCAGCGGGCGGGATTCCCCTTCCGGGTCCCACCAGCTGGCGGCCAAATGGTCAAACTTGCGCCGCTCCTGTGGATCGACATTACCGTGCTCAACACTCATAGGCTGGGTCCTACTGACGCATCACCGCGAAAACGGGCTGGCCAAAGCGCCGCCTCAGCCAGCAGCTGATCGGCATGAAAACGGGTCAGCTGGCGGTCCTTGAGTAAGCGCTCGCCGGCGACCCAAACATCACTAAACTGACTGGAAGACGCACTGTAGATCAGCTGGGAATGCAACTGATGCAGGGGTTGCGTCGCGGCTGCCTGCAGCTCAAGGGCCGCCAGATCCGCTATTTTACCGACTTCGAGTGAACCCAGCTGGGTTTCCTTGCCCAGGGCCCGGGCACCATTAATGGTGACCATATCCAAGGCCTGCCAGGCATCCACAGCGGTGGCATCGCCGGAGCTGCCCTTGGCCAGCAAAGCCGCTGTACGCACCTCCTCCAGCAGGTCCAGTCGGTTATTGCTGGCAGCACCATCCGTGCCAACCCCCACATTCAAGCCCGCCGCCAGCAGCTGCGGCAGGGGACAGATGCCGCTGGCCAGCTTAAGGTTGGATTTGGGGCAGTGAGCCAGCTGGGTGCCCGTATCTGCCAGGCGCTGCATGTCCTCCGCATCCGGATGCACCATATGGACGGCCAGGAAATCAGGACCCAGCAAGCCAAAACGCTGCAGCCGGGCCAGCGGCCCCATGCCGTGCGTCTGTTCGTGTTGCACACGCTCAGCGGCAGTTTCCAGCACGTGCATACTGATCTGCACCTGACCCGCCACCGCCAGCGCAGCCACTTCCTGCAGCGCGTGATCATCCACCGTGTAGGGCGCGTGGGGCGACAGGCAGGCATCCACCAGAGGGTCATCAGCGACCGTCTCCATCAACGCCTCCGCCCGCGCGAGGCACGCCTGCAGACCATCCGCCCAGGGCGTAGCCACGTTAATGATTGGCACGCCAACCGAGGCGCGCATGCCGAAGGCACGCGCCTCGCGAGCGATCACCTCAGGAAAAAAATATTGCTCATTGAAACAGGTGGTACCGCTGAGCAGCATCTCCAGCATGGCCAGGCGCGTGCCGTCAGCCACGAACTGCGCAGTCACCAGACGTTGTTCTGCTGGCCAAATGTGGTCCTGCAGCCACTGCGCAAGAGGCAGGTCGTCTGCGACTCCCCGCAGGAGCGTCATGGGCGAGT
This sequence comes from Lysobacterales bacterium, assembly GCA_013213875.1. Lineage (GTDB taxonomy): Bacteria > Pseudomonadota > Gammaproteobacteria > Xanthomonadales > SZUA-36 > Marinihelvus. The sequence goes on along the minus strand of JABSSV010000005.1, from coordinate 16,274 downwards.
GCGTATGCAGGTTGATCATGCCCGGCATAAGAACGTGCCGGGGCAAGGCCACTTGCAGGTCCTCCGGAAAGCGGACCAGGGCGTCTTCTGCGGGTAACAGCGCGTCGATGCGGTCGCCCACCATGCGCAGTGCATGGTGCTCTAGCACGGTGCCCGCCGGACGCACGGGTAACAGAAATTGCGGCAGCAGCAAGGTGCCCCGGACGGCCATGCGGAATCTATCAGTCCTTGACGCGGGCCACGTATTCGCCAGTGCGTGTGTCGACCTTGATCACCTCACCCTCCTGAACGAACAGAGGTACGCGAACCACCGCACCGGATTCCAGCGTGGCCGGCTTGCCACCGCTGCCGGAGGTGTCACCACGGAGACCGGGATCCGTTTCAATAATCTTCATGACCGTAAACTTGGGCGGCAACACACTGAGCGGCGCGCCGTTGAACAAGGTCATGGAACACATGTCCTCTTCTTTCATCCACTGGGCGCCGTCACCGATAATGTCCTTGCCGCAGGCATACTGCTCAAAAGACTCCGGGTGCATGAAGTGCCAGTCTTCCCCATCGCTATAGAGGTATTGCACATCCGTCTCAAACACGTCAGCGGCTTCCACCGATTCACCGGATTTGAAGGTTCTTTCAATGACACGTCCCGTGATCAGGTTACGAATCTTGACCCGGTTGAACGCCTGCCCCTTACCCGGTTTGACGAATTCGTTTTCCACAATATTGTAGGGATCACCATCCAGAATGATCTTCAAACCACTACGAAATTCGTTGGTACTATAAGAAGCCATGCGCTGCTCCGATGGTTGTGTGCACGTTTTTCAAGTCGGTCGCCGGATTTCGCCAAAATAGGCAGATGCCAGAGCACCGAGAAAGCAGGCATAATACCCTGAATAAAGCATCGCTTCAGCCATGGCGCGTCGCGCTGGCATGGTGCCTCCAGAATCGCCGTTTTCCGGGGCCGGATCAGATCAAGAATCCGATTTAGATATAATCTTTAAATATTTGTTTTTAAGTATTAAAAATTTAGGACTTAAACTGAATTATGCAAGAAAGACACGCATTCCTGCTGGTGATTGACCCGCTGCCTGATCGGGCCGTTCAGATCAACAGCACGCTAAGAAATGCCGGAATTTCTATTCGCGTATTGCATGCCGATACGCAAAGCCAGGTTGAACGACTCAGCGTCGATCATCATCCGGTACTGACCGTGTATACCCCTGCGGCCGCAACGCTCCTGCCCCTCACCGCCGCCGCCGAACTTTGCCAACGGCAGGGGACCTTTCTTGCCGTGGAAGCCGCCGCCGCCGACGCCCCGGCACTGCAGGAAGCCAGCGCCCTGGCGCCCGCTTTCCTGCTGGGGCACGATGCGCAGCTCACCGCGCTGGTCAAACAGCTGGTAGTGCTGGAACAGGCGCATCAATCAGCGGTGCAGCAGCGCCAGCAGGAAGAAGAGCTGGAAGAACGACTGGGCCTGCTACTCAACAGCACCCGGGATCCGGTTGCCTACCTGCATGAGGGCCTGCACGTCGCCGCCAATGCTGCCTACCTGGAGTTGATTGGCGTTGAGACGCTGGAGCAACTCGCAGGGATTTCCCTGCTCGACATCCTGCAGCAGGACAACACGGACCTTAAGGCGCTGATTCGCGCTTTCGGCCGGGACGAGTTTCCGGCCGAACCCCAGCGCTTCCGCTTTATTCCGCAGCAGGGTGAGCCGGTGGAATCCACCGTGCAGTTCGCGTCCGTGCGTTTTGAGGGTGAAAACTGTGTGCAGCTGCTGGTGGCAGAAGCACAGCCCCGACCGCACACCGCGCCCCCCGTGGAAACGGTGCCGGTGGTTGAGACCGCAGCGGTCACAGCGGCCCCGACGACAGAGCCGGCAACGGTGTCGGGCGACGGCCAGCTCGATCCCCTAACGGGCATGTTTCGACGCGGTCCGTTTCTGGCACATCTCAACCAGCGCCTCGGCAGCATTCCTGAACAGGAAAGCGCCGCCGTTTACTTTCTGGAACTGGATGACAGCACGGAGCAACTGCACGAGCTTTCCATCACGGAGATGGACCGTTTCGTCCAGGCCACTGCCAACGAACTGCTCAGCTGCCTGGAAGAGCAGGACGACATTGCGCGAATTAACGATCAGGCTTACGCCATTTTTGCCCACCGCAGGGACAAAGCCAGCTTGCGCCGCCTGGCGGAGAAAATCCGCAGCGGCATTGAACAGCTGGGGCCTGAGCAGCCGGGCTATCCCCTACCGAAAACCGGCAGCGTCGGACTGCTGCTGCTGGATCGGCAACAGCATCACGAGGCCGATGACTGCCTGGAGAAGGCGCGCCAGGCCTGTGCCCTTGCCCGTACCGAAGGCAATCGGGTGAAACGCTACAAGCCCGCCCTGGCCGCGGGCATCTCTGACGACGAAGAGAGCGAATGGCAGGCACGCATTCGCTACGCGCTGGAGAATGAGGACTTCTACACGGTTCAGCGCTCCATCAGCAGCCTCGAAGGGGAGCCAGAAGGCCTGGTGGAGAACCAGTACTTCATGCATGAGGAAAGCGGCGATCTGGCCGCTGCCATTTTCATGCCCGCCGCTGAACGGGGACAGCTGGCCAGCCAGATTGATCGACATATTCTGCCGGGGTTGCTGCGGGCCGTGGCCGATCACGATGCCCGCCAACTGCTGACGGTCAGCGGTAATTCGCTGCAGGACTTCAGCTTTGCTACCTGGTTCCAGCGCACGCTGCAGGATCTGCGCATTCCCGGGAAACGGGTGGTGCTCCAGTGGCCAGCCCGCGCGGCGCAACAACAGCCCCGGGCTGCCCGCCGCGTCCAGGAAGAACTGGCTGGCAGCGGCATCGCTTTCGCACTCACGGGGCTGGAAAATGACCCCAAACAGCTCACGCTGCTGGAACGACTGGAACTGCAATACGTCACCCTGTCACCCACGCTCACGGGCGAACTGCAGGATCATCCGGAGCGCCTGGACCACATCCGCACGGTAGTGACCAGCGCGTCCCAGCAGCATATCCAGACCATCGCCAGCAACATCGCCACCTCGCAGGACCTGGCGCTGCTCTGGCAGAGCGGTGTAAAACTGGTTTCCGGCGACTTTCTACAGGAAGAACCCCGGGTCATCGGTCAGTAGCCAATGGCAGGCGCTGGCGCAGCGGCTTATGTGGGGCGCTTTGCGCCCTCGCCTACCGGCGACCTGCATTTTGGCTCGTTGATTGCCGCTGTCGGCAGCTACCTGGAAGCACGCAGCCGCAACGGCCACTGGCTGGTACGCATCGAGGATCTTGACCCACCGCGAACGGTCCCGGGCGCGGCCGAAGCACAGCTCGCTGAGCTACGACGTTTCGGTTTCCAGTGGGACGGAGAGGTGCTGTACCAGAACACGCGCAGCGCCGCCTATGCACAGGCTCTTGCGCAGCTGGAAGAGGCGGGCTGGCTGTTCCCCTGCGCCTGTACCCGCTCTGAACTCCGTCCCGGCGAACCCTATGCGGGCACCTGCCGCCAGGGCCTTCCACCCGGACGCGAAGGCCGCGCCTTGCGCGTGCGGGTCCACAATACCCCCGTCACGTTCGACGATCGCCTGCAGGGCCCGCAGACGGAAACGCTCTCGCAAAGCTGCGGTGACTTTGTGGTACGTCGAGCCGATGGCCTCACGGCCTACCAACTGGCCGTCGTGGTTGACGATGCCTTCCAGGGCGTTACCGATGTGGTGCGTGGCAGCGACCTGCTCGACTCGACCGCGCGCCAGCGTTACCTGCAGTCGCTACTTGGCCTGCCAAAAACCGGCTACCTTCATTTGCCCCTGGTCAAGGATCCGGAGGGGCGCAAGCTGGGCAAGCGCTACGCCTCGGACCCGCTCAGCCAGCAGGAGCCCCGGGGCGCACTGGGTGCCGCCCTGCGCTTTCTCGGACATGCACCACCCCCCCATAAAACACTGGCCCAACGCTGGCAGTGGGCCCAAAAGAACTGGCGATCAGAACGCATTCCCAGGCAGGGTGGCGATATCGTGATCGCGCACTAAGGGGTATACTCTCGCCTGAATCCGAGTGCACAGCGAAGCCCGTGAATCCGAATTACCTTGATTTCGAGCAGCCCATTGCCGAGCTGCAGGAGAAGATCGACGAACTACGAAACGTCGGCTCCGACAATGCCCTGAACCTGGAGGAAGAGATCCAGCGGCTGCAGGCCAAGATGCAGCAGAAGGTCGAGCACATCTTCTCCAACCTCGATCCCTGGCAGGTATCCCAACTGAGCCGCCATCCGTTGCGGCCCTACACGCTGGACTACGTTGATCTGCTGTTCGAGGAGTTCCATGAGCTACATGGGGATCGGGCCTTCGCTGATGACCATGCCATCGTCGGCGGCCTGGCCCGCTTTCGCAATCGCGCGATCATGGTGATTGGGCATCAAAAAGGCCGCGATACGAAAGCCAAGGTCTTTCGCAACTTCGGCATGCCCCGGCCCGAGGGCTATCGAAAGGCGCTGCGCCTGATGAACATGGCCGAGCGCTTCAGCCTGCCCATCATTACCTTCATTGACACGCCTGGCGCCTACCCCGGCGTGGGTGCAGAAGAGCGTGGCCAATCAGAAGCGATCGCACGCAACCTGGCTACCATGTCACGGCTGCGCACTCCGATCATCTGCACCATCATCGGTGAAGGCGGTTCCGGTGGTGCGCTCGCTATCGGGGTCGGCGATCGCGTCAACATGCTCCAGTACAGCACCTATTCGGTGATTTCACCCGAGGGTTGCGCATCGATTCTGTGGAAGGACGCCGCCAATGCGCAGGAAGCGGCTTCCGCGCTGGGCATCACCTCGGATCGCCTGTCGCGTCTCAAGCTGGTCGATCAGGTCATTCCTGAGCCACTCGGCGGGGCGCACAAGGATCCGCAAACCGTGGCCAGCAGCATCGCTGACTGCCTGGAAACCCAATTGGAGGAGCTGGGGCAGCTCAACAGCGACGAGTTACTGGACCAGCGCTACCAGCGGCTGCTGTCGCTCGGACGCTTCAAGGATTAACCCCATGGGGCATCGCCCCCATAGCTTCGAACCCAGTGCCCTGCTGCCCTGGTCGCAAGGCCTGCCCTCCGGCGGCACCTGCTGGGTGGCCTACAGTGGCGGACCTGACTCAAGCGCCTTGCTGCTGGCCCTGGCCAGTCTGCGACCGCAACTGCCCATGCAGCTGGCCGCTGTCCATGTAGAACACGGTGTGCATGCGGACGCAGGGCTGTGGGCCGCGCATTGCGCGCGCGCGTGTCAGCGTCTCGACCTGCCCTTTCGCCACCTGCCACCGCCGGCCTCACCGCTGCCCAAGGACAGCCCTGAGGCGCAGCTGCGGCGCTGGCGCTATGACGCCATGAAAACCCTGCTGGAAGCCGGTGATGTGGTGTGCACGGCCCACCATCGGGAAGATCAGGCAGAGACGCTGCTGCTCAATCTCATGCGTGGCAGCGGGCCCGCCGGACTGGCCGCCATGCCGCACGCACGCCCCTTGGGGCGCGGACAGTTGCTACGGCCCCTGCTGAATTTCTCCCGGGCCAGCCTGCACCACTGGCTGGAGCAACAGGACGAAACTTATCTGCAGGATCCGTCCAATCTACGCACGGATGCTGATCGTAACTATCTGCGACATGAGATTCTGCCGCGGCTGCGCGCGCGCTGGCCAGCCGCAGATCGGGCCCTGGTGCAAAGCGCCGCGCACTGCGCATCCAGCGAAAAGCTGCTGCAACAGGACATGCTGCAACTGCTGGGGCGGCAAACGCCCGCGCCGGGCATTTTGAAAGTACCTTCCGCCAGCCTGGATCAGGAGCGCTTGCTGCTGCTGCTCCGTAGCTGGTTGCGCTCGCTGCATGCGGCGCCTGCGCCCCGGCGTCAGCTGCTGTCACTGTGCGCGCAGCTGGCGACCCGGGGCGATGACGACCGCATCGCCATGCACTGGGCCGGGCATGAACTGCTCCATCATCGGGGCCTGCTGTGGTTTGATCCTGCGAAGGCCGAGCCGGTACCGGAACAGGCGCCCTGGGACGGGCGGCCCACGGCAGCCCTGTCCGCCAGCCATGGCCGTATGGAATTAATTGGCGCTGAACGGCTCAAGGCACCACTCAGCCTGGGCCCACGTCAGGCCGGAGACCGTTTTCAGCGCCTCGCTGACGGCCCCCATATGCAGCTCAAAGACTGGTTTCGCGAGCGGGGCTTGCCACCCTGGCAGCGCGACGGCCTACCGGTACTGCGCAGTGGCAAACGGATTCTTGCCGTTGGCGACGAACTGCTCTATCAGCCCTTTGCAGATCAACTGGCTGCTTGCGATGCCCAATTGCACTGGTCACCCAAAGATGAGGGCATGGCCTGGGCCTGGAAGCATGCAGCAGCGCCGCGCACGCGGTAAAATACCGACAACGTCCCGGGCTGCAATGCCCGCCACCTGGAAAGCTGCGCCATGGCCGAAGACGCTTCGGAAAAACCTGATTTTGAAGCCGCCCTGGGCGAACTGGAAGCCCTGGTGCGAAAGCTGGAGTCCGGCGACCTGCCGTTGGATGAGTCCCTGGATGAGTTCAAGCGCGGCGTGGAACTCACGCGGCATTGCCAGCGCGTCCTCGATAATGCTCAGCTCAGCATTGAGCAACTGCTAAAGGCCGACGATGAGTCTTCCGCACAGCCCTTCGAACCCGACGCCTGAGCCGCGGGAATTACTGGCACAGTGGCTTAGCGACTTCGAACCCCCATTCGCGTCGCTGCTCGACACCAGTGGCCACGCACCGGAGCGACTGCTGGCGTCCATGCGCTACTCAGCGCTGGCCGGCGGAAAACGCATGCGGCCGTCGCTGGTTTTCGGTGCGGGCCAGGCGCTGGGGCTGGGGCAACCCGCCCTGTTTGCCATCGCTGCAGCGATCGAACTGATTCACAGCTATTCCCTGATTCATGATGACTTGCCCGCCATGGACGATGACGACCTGCGGCGCGGACAAGCCAGCAATCATCGGCAGTTCGACGAAGCGACAGCCATCCTGGCGGGAGATGCCCTGCAGGCGCTGGCGTTTGAGGTGCTCGCCAGCGACCCGATACTGTCGCAAAACCCGTCAGCTCAGATGCATATCATTCGGGAGATCGCTTCCGCCTGCGGTGCCGGCGGCATGGCTGGCGGGCAGATGCTCGATCTGGCAGCCATTGACCAAACCATTGACTACCGCGCACTGGAAACCATGCATCGGCTCAAAACCGGGGCTCTGATCCGGGTCTGTGTGACCGCGCCTGCACACCTGACCAGCAACCATGGACCCTGGGGCGCCCAGTTGGCGCGCTACGGGGAAGCCGTGGGGCTGGCCTTCCAGATCCATGATGATGTGCTTGATGTAACGGCCAGCAGTCAGGACACGGGCAAACCCGTGCATGCTGACGCGGCACGGAACAAGCCGGCTTTTCCCTCCGTTCTGGGTATGCAGGCATCTCAGGCGCAGGCACAAAAACTGTGTGCACAAGCCATCGCTGAGCTTGAAGGATTGCCCGGTGACACCCACGTTTTAAGATGGTTGGCTGAATATGCCATCCACCGCTCTAACTGACAGGATTTTTATGGCCAGCCGGTACCCATTGCTCGACACGATCAACAGCCCCGCAGATCTGCGCCAGCTGGACGAAACCCAGTTGCCACAGGTCGCAACGGAGCTGCGGGAGTTTCTGATCGATTCCGTGGCCAGTGCCGGCGGGCACTTTGGCGCGGGCCTGGGCTGCATTGAGCTGACCGTGGCGCTGCATTATCTCTACGAGACGCCCCACGACCGGATTGTCTGGGACGTCGGTCATCAGGCCTATCCACACAAAATTCTGACTGGCCGTCGGGATCAGATCACGTCCATCAAGCGCAAAGACGGTCTGGCGCCTTTCCCAAAACGCGGCGAAAGCGAGTTCGATACCTTTGGCGTCGGCCATTCTTCAACCTCCGTCAGCGCGGGCCTCGGCATGGCACTGGCCGCGGACCGTCTTGGCGAGGACCGGCGCGTTGCGGCCGTGATCGGCGATGGCGGCATGACCGCCGGCATGGCCTTTGAGGCGCTGAATCATGGCGGTGACGTCAATCCCAATATGCTGGTGGTGCTGAACGAGAATCAGATGAGCATCAGCCCCAATGTTGGCGCCATGACCCGCATGCTGGGTCGGCTCATGAGCGGCCCGACGGTGACCGGCCTGCGCGAACGCAGCAAACGCATGATGGATCGGGACTCGGCCACCTGGCGCTTTATGAGCCGCTGGGAAGAGCATGTGAAAGGCATGGTCATGCCCAGTACGCTGTTTGAAGAATTGGGTTTCAACTATCTCGGGCCCATTGACGGCCACGACTTGCCGGCGCTGCTGACCATCATGCGCACGGCCCAGTCCGTGGAGGGCCCGAACCTGCTGCATATCATTACCAAGAAAGGCAAAGGCTATGCGCCGGCCGAGGCTGACCCGGTCAAATATCACGCCGTGGGTCCTTTCGATCGCGAGCAGGGCGTGGCACCCAGCCAGCCCGCCAGCGCCGAAAGCGCCCCCAGCTACACGGAAGTGTTCGGACGCTGGCTATGCGACATGGCCGCCCAGGACCGACGCCTGCTGGCCATCACACCCGCCATGCGCGAAGGCTCGGGCATGGTGGAGTTCGCCGAACGTTTTCCGGACCAGTATTTCGATGTGGGCATTGCCGAGCAGCACGCGGTGACCCTGGCTGCGGGCATGGCCTGTGAAGACAGCCATCCGGTAGTCGCCATCTACAGCACGTTCCTGCAGCGCGCCTATGACCAGATGATTCACGATGTAGCGCTGCAGAATCTGCCCGTGCTGTTTGCCATCGATCGCGCCGGCCTGGTGGGGCCCGATGGCCCAACCCACGCAGGCGCCTTTGACCTCTCCTTCATGCGCTGCATTCCCAACCTGGTCATCATGACGCCGGCCGATGAGGACGAGTGTCGACGCATGCTAAGCACCGGCTTCCAGTACGAGGGGCCGGCAGCGGTACGCTATCCACGCGGCAAAGGTCCAGGGCGCATTCCCGCCAGCGACTTCGCCACCATTCCCATCGGCATGGCCGAAACACGCCGCGAAGGCCGCCGCGTGGCCCTGCTGGCCTTTGGCAGCATGCTTGCACCCTGTGAAGCGCTCGCGGAACAGCTGGACGCTACCGTGATCAATATGCGCTTTGTGAAGCCATTGGATCGGGAACTGCTACTCAGCATTGCCCGCACTCACGATCTGCTGGTTACGGTAGAGGAAAACGCCATCGCCGGCGGCGCGGGCAGCGGCGTCAATGAACTCCTCGCTGCCGAGGGACTGGCGGTGCCGGTTTTGAATCTCGGCCTGAGTGATCGCTATATCGAGCACGGTTCCCGTGAAGAGTGTCTGCAAGAGGATGGTCTGGACGAAGCCGGCATCAGCCGCCGCATTCAGGAACGCATGCAGCAAATGGGGCTGGAAGCGCCGCTACGCTCCGCTTCCGGTTAAGACAAAACCTGGCGAAAGGTGAGGTTGATCCGCCGGCCCACGGCCCGGCGCGTCTTGGGTAATGCATGCTGGTAGTCCCGCTGGCTGTGGCCATGCATCAACAGTAGGCTACCCGGTTCCAAATCCAGACCCACCGATTCCTTGCTCACGCGCGATCGAATACGGAAGCGGCGTGTCTGCCCCAAACTGACAGAAGCTATCAGGGGCCGGGGGCCCAGTTCCGGCTCATCATCCGCATGCCAGCCCATGGAGTCAGACCCATCTCGGTAGCCATTGCACAAGACGGAGTTGAAGCGCTGGCCGAGGGCCTGAAACAGGCGCTCGCGAAGCATGTCCAGTGGCGCTGGAAAGGCTCGTGGCTGCAGCCGGATTCCACTGTAGCCATAGTCCACGCCTGCCTCCGCGTACCAGGCCACCAGTCGTGGCTGCAGCACCGGCTTGCCAAACATCATGATTTCCTGTTGAAACCAGTCCAGGCGCTTCCAGAGCACTCGCTCCAGACTCTCATGGTCCTGCACGAAGTCCGCCTGATAATCGAATCCGGCGGGCAAAGGGGTGTGGGGTTCAAACAGACTCATAAGCGCGCAGGCACCGGCAACTGGCGGCCTACCCGCCCTCAGGGCCCCAGAAAGGGACCGGGCAGCAGGTCTGACAGTTGCCAGGCTTCCATCGCTTCGCCGTCACAGCAGGACACAACCAGTGCGCCAGGCTGCAGTAACTCCACCATCCACTGGCGACAGGCACCGCAAGGTGGCAGCGGTTCCACGCCGGGCAGATAAATCACCAGCAAGCTGGTCTCGCCGGGCTTTACGCCGGCACTAATGGCGGCTCCCAGAGCGTTGCGTTCCGCACACTGGGTCAGACCATAGGACGCACTTTCCACATTACAGCCGGCATAGACCGCACCGTCTGGTCCACGCAGCGCCGCACCCACATGAAAACCGCTGTAGGGAGCGTGTGCGTTGGCACTGGCCTTGCGCGCTGCGGGCCGCAGTGCCGCAACGGCAGCCGCAATCCGCTCCGGCGCGACGGTCACTGGTCCTCCTCAAGCAGGGCTGTGAGCAGTAAATCAGCTACGTTGCCAAAAGCCGCCTGCCGTTCCGCGGGACTGAAGTGCTGGGAGGTGGGCAACACGTCACTCACGGTCAGCACCGTCATGGCCCGGCGCCCGTGTTCGCGGGCCAGGGCGTAAAGCGCCGCCGTCTCCATATCTAACGCCAAAATACCCAGCCGGCTGACATGGGCAACAAAATCCGGGTCCGGGTGATAGAAGTAATCGGTAGAGAAGACCTCACCGGCATGCAGCGTCAAACCGGCGGCGCGCGCGTGGCGGCTGACCGACTCCAACATGGCAAAGTCCCCGGCGGGCGCATAGTCCCACTGCTGGAAACGCTGCCGATTCATGGCCGAGTCAGTGCTTGCAGCCGTCGCCAGAATCAGATCGCCGAGCGCCATATGGGCGTGCAAGGCGCCGCAGGTGCCCACGCGCACGATGCGCTGTACGCCAAATTGTGCAAACAGCTCATGGGCGTAGATGCTCATGGAAGGCATGCCCATGCCGGAGCCCATTACCGACACCTCGTGACCACGCCAGGAGCCGGTAAAAGCCAGCATATTGCGCACGGAATTCACCTGACGCACGTTACTCAGCGCCCCCTCCGCCAGGGCCTTGGCCCGCAGGGGATCGCCTGGCATCAGCACCAGTTCTGCGAAGTCATCAGCGGATGCCTCAATATGCGGTGTACTCATCGAAACGACGCCTCCTGCGCTGCTGTTTGTGCCTGCAGCCGCTGATAAATGAGCCGCGGCGGCGAGCTCTGGGCTCCGATCATAAAGGCCGGCGCCAACTTTTTCAGTCCTTCTTGGGCCTGCGCCTCACTGGCCGCATGCAGGGTAAGCAATGGATCGCCGCGAGTCACCGAACTGCCCAGCTGCACGCAGGCCGAGATACCGACGGCCGGGTCAATACGGTCCCTCGCCTGGCGGCGGCCCGCACCGAGGCCGCGCACGGCTTCACCCAGCTGCTGCGTATCAATGCGGCTGACCACCCCGTCGTCTGACGCCCGCAGTACGCACTGCACCGGAGCGGCAGGCAGATAAGCCTCAGGCCTGTCCATAAAATCTCCGGGGCCGCCCTGCGCTGCCACCATGCGGGCGAAACGCTCCGCCGCAGCACCGCTGGCCAAAGCCGCCTCCAACTGGTCGCGCGCGCCAGCTGCATCAGCGGCCAGACGGCCCGTTTGCAACAGCTCTTCGCCGAGCGCAAAGACCACTTCATGCAAGCGCTCCGGTACCTCATGACCCCTGAGAAAGTCCACGGCCATAGCCACCTCCAGCGCGTTACCGGCGCTGCTGCCCAGGGGCTGATTCATATCGGTTATCAGGGCTGAACAGGGCAGACCCGCGGCGACGGCGACATTGCACAGGGCCTGCCCGAGGGCTTCCGCCTCCGCATGCTGGCGCAGGATCGCCCCATTGCCGGTTTTAATATCCAGTACCAGCCCCTGTAGGCCCTCCGCCAGTTTTTTCGAAAGAATGGAGGAAACGATCAGCGGCTGGCAGCTCACGGTACCGGTTATGTCACGCAGGGCGTAAAGACGCTGATCTGCCGGCGCCAGCGTCGCACTTTGACCCACAATGAACAGGCCATTCCTGCGCAGCATGTCGTCCATGGCCGACTCGGACTGCTGCGTGGAAAAACCTGGGATGCTTTCCAGCTTATCCAGGGTACCGCCCGTGTGACCCAGACCCCGGCCCGAAATCATGGGCACATAGCCGCCGCAGGCAGCTACCAAAGGCGCCAAAACGAGGCTGACCAGATCGCCCACACCGCCGGTAGAATGTTTATCCAGCACGGGCCCAGGCACATCGCGCCAGCGCAGCACCGTGCCGGAATCACGCATGGCCAGGGTCAAATGCGCCTGTTCCTCGGCGCCCATGCCACGCTGATAGACCGCCATGAGAAAAGCGCCCAGCTGCGCCTCTTCCGCCGCGCCGCTGATCACCGCATCGACCAGCCAGTAGAGCTGCTTTCGGCTCAGCGGCTTGCCGTCCCGTTTATCCCTTAGCAGGCTGAGCGCATCAGTCACGCGCACTGTCAGGCAAAGCCTGTCCCAAACGATCGCGCGCCGAATGCGCCCAGGCCAGGGCCGCCAGATTGGTCGCCATGGCCAGCAGAAAAACCAGTATGAGTGCCAGATCCGGCTCCCTGTCTTGGATAAAACGCAGCAGGCCGTAAGCGAGTACCAACAGGGTCAGCAAGACCGTCAGCATGGGCGTCCAAACGCGCAGAAACCAAACGCCATGGGCCAGCACCGCGTAGCACAGGGCAAAACCTAGCGCGAAGCCGGATGGCAGCAGCCAATCACTGCGGTCCTCGCGCAAGACCCCGAGCAGCAGCTTTGACCCGCCCAGCATGAACTCCAGTAAGGCCATAAGCACCAAGACCAATACCAGCAGAGCACGCCCGGGAACGGCCGGTATGTCACTATGCACGGCCCAGCCTCCTGCCGGCCAAGGCCATTTCCATGCATCCCGCCATTAGCAACCCCAGCGCAAAAACCTCCGTGCCCTCTTCTGCTGCTTGTTTGACCACGCGCAGATAGGCACCGCCCATAACCACCTCCCACAGCTGGGAACTGCCGAAAATCCGGGCAAAAACCAGCGTAGAAAAGCCCGCCAGAAGCACGCCAAAGGCCAGCGTCGGCACCAATGAATTGAGCTGTGCCAGCACCTCATGACGATGACGCATGAAGTAGGTCAGCAGACCGATAAAGATCAGCAGGGCCGGCCACTTCCAGAATCCATGCACCAGCCACAGTTCGAAGATCTGGTCGTTTTCACGCACCAGCAGGATCGCAAAAACCATGGCCAGGCAGGCCGCAAGCGCTGAACGCTCGGGGACGAAGCGCACCTGCCAGAGGCAGACCACCACGCTAATGGTTAGAAAAGCCGCCTGCGTCAGCTCCACAAAGCCAAGCTCGGCGAAACGGTCAAAACCCTGCAAGACCGTGGCTTCCAGCACCAGCAGATAGGCAATGGCAACGGCCAGGCCGCTGTAAGTGACGACACGCATCAGGGCTGCAAGCACGATCACATCTCCCGTTTATTCAAGCCTGATTTTAGCGCTCTCCCGGACGCCTCACCAAGCGTAAAAAAAACCGCCACGACCGGTGGCGGTTTCTGGTGAGATCGCTAGGCCCGCAGTCCTAGCCGCATTTGCTGTAGCCGCAGCTCAGGCAGGTAGCGCAGTTATCCATGATCACGACCGCTTTGGTGTGACATTTGTGGCAAAGCGTTGCCGAGGCCGGGTAGCCCGCGTCCTCTCCGTCCGCCTGATTCGTTTCAGCTAGGCTTTTTTTTTCCGCGGAAGCCTCGGCCTCGGCACGCTTTTGGTCGAGCAAGAGCTGCTGCTGCTCGGACAGCTGCTCTTTCTCCATCAGACCAATTTTTTGCAGGTGGTGTTCAATCACTGCTCCAATTTCAGCAATGATCGAGGGCATGAACTTGCCACCCGGCTTGAAATAACCGCCCTTCGGATCGAACACGGCCTGCAGTTCCTCAGCCAGGAAGGTAACGTCCCCGCCTTTACGGAACACGGCAGACATAAGCCGCGTGAGCGCCACGATCCACTGAAAGTGGTCCATGTTTTTGGAATTGATAAATATTTCAAACGGCCGCCGCTGCTCGTGCTCCGTACCCGGGTTGAGCACGATGTCGTTGATGGTCACATACATGGCGTGATCATCTAGGGGCGTTTTAATCTTGTAGGTCGACCCTTCCAGCGCCTCGTAACCTTCCGGACGCTGAACCTGTTCCGTCATGCGGATCACCTTCGCAGTCTCCCGCACCTCCGGCGCCGGTGCTTCAACGGCGGGCGTCTCGTCCTGGGGCTTGGCGACCTCGTAACCTACAATTTTGCTGTCGATCTTGATGGACATAATTCTCTCTCTATCATTCTTACCCGGGCGCCCGGGGGCGCCTCTGCGGTGGCTGCTAGCGCGCTCGGGCGCTAGAACTTGCCGTAGTAACCTTCTTTGAGCGCATCGAACAGGTTGGCAGCCGTGTGCATCTCACCGTCGTATTCGATTTCCTCATTACCCTTAACCTCAACCACTTCGCCGTCCTCCAGCACAAAGCGGTAGGTGGTGTTGGCCAGATCGTCCTCTTTCACCAGCACGCCTTGGAAGGCCTCCGGATTGAAGCGGAAGGTGGTGCAACCTTTCAGGCCTTTGCCATGGGCATAGGTGTAAATATCCTTGAAATCTTCGTAGGGATATTCGGTCGGCACGTTGGCGGTCTTCGAAATACTGGAATCGACCCAAATCTGTGCTGCGGCCTGAATGTCTACGTGCTGCTTTGGCGTAATGTCATCAGCCGCAATGAAGTAGTCCGGCAGCTGCGCCGCTTCCGCTTCCGCGTAGGGCATGGCCTGATCATTCACCATGTGCCGGTAGGCCAATAGCTCAAAGCTGTAGACCTCCACCTTTTCCTTGGTCTTGCGGCCTTCCCGAATCACATTGCGGCTGTAGTGATGCGCAAAACTCGGCTCAATACCGTTGGACACATTGTTGGCCAGGGACAGGGAAATGGTGCCCGTAGGCGCGATGGAGGTGTGGTGCGTGAAACGAGCCCCCTCCTCTTCCAGCGCCTTGACCAGTTCCGGCTCATATTCCGCCACGCGCTGCATGTAGCGGCTATAGCGCGCATGCAGAATGCGCCCCGGAATCTTGTCGCCGGCCTTGTAACCGTCTTTACGCATTTCCGGCCGCTTGCGCAGCATGTCACCGGTAACCGTAAACTCTTCTTCCATGATGGGCGCCGGACCCTTCTCGCGGGACAGCTCAAGCGCTTCTTCCCAGCCGGCCAGGGCCATTTCGCGGGCAATCCGTTCGGTAAATTCGATGGAATCCTCGGCACCGTATTTCATGCCCAGCAGCGTCATGGTGGAACCCAGGCCCAGGAAACCCATGCCGTGGCGACGCTTGTGCTGAATTTCATCGCGCTGCTTGCCCAGCGGCAAACCGTTGATTTCCACCACATTGTCCAGCATGCGCGTGAACACCTTCACCACCTCGCGGTAAGCGTCCCAGTCAAAGCTGGCCTGATCGGTAAAGGGGGCATCCACAAAGCGGGTCAGATTGACGGAGCCCAGCAGGCAGGCGCCGTAGGGTGGCAGTGGTTGTTCACCGCAGGGGTTGGTGGCGCGGATATTTTCGCAGAACCAGTTGTTGTTCATCTCGTTGATGCGGTCCACAAGGATGAAACCCGGCTCAGCGAAATCATAGGTGGATGCCATGATCATGTCCCACACGCGCCGCGCAGGGATGGTTTTGAAAATTTTGCACGCCACCAGGCCGTCATCCCGGGTGATGTAATCGTCATCCATGGGCCATTCACGCCACAGGACTTCCTTGGCATCATCCAGATTCACCTCGTCAGCTTCCGCCTCGGCCACGGGGAAGGCCAGTGGCCAGTCCTCGCCCTTGGCGACCGCATCCATGAATTCGTCGGTGATAAGCAGTGAGCAGTTGAACTGCCGCAGGCGACCGTCCTCGCGCTTTGCGCGGATAAACTCCATCACATCCGGATGGCCCACTTCGAAGGTCGCCATCTGGGCGCCGCGCCGGCCGCCGGCCGAAGACACGGTGAAACACATCTTGTCGTAAATATCCATGAAGCTCAGGGGGCCTGAGGTATAGGCCCCGGCGCCGGACACGTAGGCACCTTTCGGGCGCAGCGTCGAAAATTCGTAGCCGATCCCACAGCCGGCCTTCAGCGTCAGGCCCGCTTCATGC
>JABSSV010000049.1 GCA_013213875.1 Lysobacterales bacterium | reverse complement strand
GTGTGCACAGCGGCATACTAACCTGATGCTTCTCAGCCAGGCGCTGTACCTCACTGGCGGTCCCTACACCCTCGACCACCTGTCCAATTTCGCGTACCGCCGAATCGACATCCTGGCCCTTGCCCAGAGCCAGCCCCAGACGCCGGTTCCGGGACAGGTCTCCGGTGCAGGTGAGCACCAAGTCACCCATGCCGGCCAGACCCATAAGGGTCTCTGCACGCGCTCCTAGGGCCGTACCGAGACGCATTAATTCCGCAAGACCCCGGGTAATGAGGGCGGCGCGGGCGTTGTCGCCAAGCGCCATGCCATCACAGATACCGGTTGCCACCGCCAGCACATTCTTCACGGCCCCACCGAGTTCGGCGCCGATCATGTCGGTGCTGGTATAGGCCCGGAACTGCTGCCCGTGCAGCGCACTGGCCAGATCAGTGGCCCAGGTCTCATCGGTTCCAGCAATGGTGACGGCGGTGGGCAGATTGAGCGCCACCTCCCGGGCAAACGAAGGCCCGGTGACCGCCGCCAGCCCGAGGTCTGGACCCAGCACGTCCCGAGCCACCTCATGCAGCAGCCGCCCGGTGCCCGGCTCAAAGCCCTTACAGGCCCAGGCCAGCCCGGGCTGCCCGTCTAGCAGAGGCTGTAGGCGACGCACGACGTCGCCAAAGGCATGACTGGGAACGGCCAGCAGTAACCGCTCGCAGCGGCGCACGGCCTGATCAAAATTCGCGGTAACTTCCAAGCCCTGAGGGAAGGGGATGCCGGGAAGAAAACGGGCGTTCTCTCCCTCGGATTGCATGGCGGCGACCTGCGCTTCACTGCGCGCCCATAGCAGGCAAGGCTGGCCGTTACGGGCCAGCTGCATGGCCAGGGCGGTTCCCCAGGAACCGCCACCCAGTACGGCAATGGCGCCGTCAGGCATATTCAGGCGTTACCCTGAACTTCCATATCCGCTGCTGCTTCGGCCTGCTGGGCCTGAGCATCACGCAGACGCTGCTGATAGACCTGCTCGAAGTTGATCGGCTGCAGCACCAGCGGCGGGAAGCCGCCGTCCGCCACCAGACCGGTGATCGTGCGCGCCGCGTAAGGGAACAGGGAGTGCGGGCACAAGGTGTTGAGCACGGCCGTCTGCTGCGCGTCGTCAAGACCCGAGATGGAGAACAGACCGGCCTGATGAACTTC
This sequence comes from Lysobacterales bacterium, assembly GCA_013213875.1. GTDB lineage: Bacteria > Pseudomonadota > Gammaproteobacteria > Xanthomonadales > SZUA-36 > Marinihelvus. The sequence continues at coordinate 4,047 of JABSSV010000049.1, read as the reverse complement.
CGCTAGGTAGGCTGTTTTCTCAGCCGTGGTCGCGGTAACGGTGACCGTCAGCACCACCTCGAAGACACCTTCCTGCGGCGTGTTCACGCGCTGGGACAGGTTGAGCTTGATTTCAGCGGCACCCTCTTCCTGGAAAATCATGGGCGCGTTCGGCAGTTCGAAAGACACGTCCTTGACGTAGATCTTCTGCAACTGGAAACGGGGCTCGTTGGCTGGCGCTGCGCCGGCGCCGGGAATTTCGTTCTGCTCTTCAGACATGCTCGTTCACTCTATGGATAATTGGATTAATCTCATGCCCGCCCTTCGGGACCGGGCTTTCCTTGTTGGCTTCCGGTGCAGATTATCGCACCGATAGGAAGCCGGCGGCCAGCCGTCGGCCGCGGGTTACTTGCGGGTCAGCGGGAAATTGTCACTGGCCCATTGCTCAACACCCCCACGCAGCACAGCGACCTTCTGGGCCCCTTGCTTGGTCAGCAGGGCAGCTGCCTGAGTGGAGATTTGACCGTTCTTGCAGGTCAATAGCAGGGATTGATTCAGCAGGGCAGACAACTCCGGCCCGGGGTCCTTGATGCGGCTCAAGGCCATATTCTCCGCTTCCACAATGTGGCCCTTGGCAAAGTCAGCGGAGGAGGACAGGTCCAGAATGTGGACGTCTTCGCCATTGATGTAGGCGACCGCCTGATTGCTGTCTAGAGTCTTAAAGGTAACACGCCGACGGGCGATTTCCGTGTAGGCCAGCGCCGCCAGGGTCCCGAAAAAAGCGGCTACAAGGATCGCGTGATTTCCCGCGAACTCAATCAATTGCTGCATGCAGGCACCTCTGTGATAATAGTTTATTGTCTCCCGCTACTGCGCTCATGTTGAGGCGCCGGCGGGCTTTTCAAGGCTTACCGGCGCCCATGCCGGCTCGATAAGGTGCAGCATGCCACGCAAACCACTGGTCCTGATGATTTTAGACGGCTGGGGCCACCGTGAAGCGGCCGCTGATAATGCCATCAGCTGCGGTCATACGCCAACCTGGGACGCGCTGCTGGAGCAGTGCCCGCACAGCATGCTGCAGACCTCGGGCACCGCTGTCGGCCTGCCCCAGGGACAGATGGGTAACTCGGAGGTGGGCCATATGAATATCGGTGCCGGACGGGTGGTCTACCAGGACTACACGCGCATTTCCAAGGCCCTGGAGGATGGCAGCTTCGCTCACAACACGGTGCTTTGCGATGCCATTGATGCCGCCAAAGCCAGCGGCGGCACGGTACACATCATGGGCCTTCTGTCACCCGGTGGTGTGCACAGCCATGATGAACACTTCCAGGCAACGGTTCGACTTGCTCTGGCGCGGGGCGCCGAGCGCATCGCTGTACACGCATTTCTGGACGGACGCGACATGCCACCACGCAGTGCCGAACCGTCCCTGCGCGCCATGGAGGACCTTTTGGCCACAGCGCCGGGCGCGGAGCTGGCAACGCTCAGTGGACGCTACTACGCCATGGACCGGGATCAGCGCTGGGATCGAGTCGAGCGCGCCTGGCAGGCACTCGTGCATGGCGCAAGCGCCTTTCACAGCAGCACCGCAGCGGCGGCGCTCAGCGAGGCCTATGCCCGTGAAGAAAGCGACGAGTTTGTGCAACCGACCTGTATCGGCGACTACGGCGGCATGCACGACGGAGATGTGGTGCTGTTCATCAACTTCCGTGCCGATCGGGCCCGGCAACTGAGCCGAGCCTTTGTAGAACCGGACTTTGACGGGTTCCCCCTCCGCCGTCCGGCACTCGCGGCCTTCGTTGGCATGACCGAATATCTGGCTGGCCTGCCCATGGACATTGCCTTTCCCAAAGAGCTACTGCCGGATCTGCTGGGCGAAGTGGTGGCCGAGGCCGGACTGCAACAGCTACGCATCGCGGAAACGGAGAAATATGCTCACGTGACCTTTTTTATGAACGGCGGCCAGGAGCAGCCGTTCCCCGGTGAGGAGCGCTGCCTGGTGCCCTCCCCCGCGGTTGCCACCTATGATTTGCAGCCGGAAATGAGCGCCCCCCGTCTGGCGGAGCAGCTCACCTCAGCCATCCGTTCCGGCGCCTTCCATGTGATTCTGTGCAACGTCGCCAATCCGGATATGGTGGGTCATACGGGCAGCATGGAGGCCGCCGTGGCGGCGGTGGAGGCCGTGGACCTGTGCCTGCGTGACACCTGTGCAGCACTGGATGAGGTCGGCGGAGAGCTGATGGTCACCGCCGATCACGGCAACATCGAACAAATGACCGACCCGGACAGCGGCCAGGCACACACAGCCCATACCACCAACCCGGTGCCGTTTGTTTTCCGGGGGCGTGATATTGATGCCATCCGTGATGGCAGCTTGCGGGATCTCGCGCCCACCATCCTCGCCCTACTCGACCTGAGCCAGCCGGAAGCCATGACCGGGCGATCTCTGCTCGATCTCGCTGACGCCCAGCGCAGCGTCGCTTGACCACAGGTCGCGGTAGCCACGCGCTGGTCGGCACGCTGCTCAGCGCCGGCCTGCTGCTGGCTGCCTCTGCCAGCGCTCAGAACCGCGCAGACACCGAGGCCAAACTGACCGAACTAGCGCGCGAGATCGAGGCGCTGCAGGCCACTCTCAGCTCCGCCCGCGGAACCCTGTCTGCGGAACAGCAGGCCCTTCGGGAGATTGACAGGGACCTGCAAAATCGCACGGAACGCCTCGCCCGGGCCCGCAGCGAGCGCCTTGCCCAGAGCGGCCGCGTGCAAGCACTGGAAGCCGAGCAGCAGACCCAGCTACAGCAACTGGCAGCGCGAGAAGAGGCGCTATCGCAGCAATTGCTCAGCGCGTGGAAAATGTCCCGGCAGTCCCGCCTGCGCCTCATCATGAACCAACAGGACCCTGCGCGTCTGACCCGCCTGCTGGGCTACTATGACCGCCTTAATGAGGCCCAGTCGGAGAGCATTAGCGAATTGCAGTCAGCATTGACCGCCCTGCAGGACGTGCAGGAACGTCTTACCGCGGAACTTACCCGGCTGAGCGCTATCGAAGAGGAACAGCAGCGCGCGGAACGACAGCTCCAGGACAAGCGCAGCGAGCAACGCGCTAACGTGGAACAGCTGCAGGCACGCCTGAGCACCGATGAGGCACGATTACAGGAACTGCTCGCCAACCGCCGGGACCTGGAGACCTTGTTGGAGCGTCTGGATGACGCGCTGGCCGATATTCCCGACGACCTGGGAGGGCGTCTGGCCCAGGCACCGGCGCGGGGCCAACTGCAGCTACCGGTAGCGGGCCCCGTGCGGGCCGCCTTCGGGCAATCCCGGGGCGGCGGCATGCGCTGGCAGGGCTGGCTCATTGCCGCACCGGCGGGGACAGAGGTTCGGTCCGTCGCCTATGGGCGCGTGGCCTATGCGGACTGGTTACGAGGCTATGGCCTGCTTCTGATTCTCGACCATGGTGAGGGCTTTATGAGCCTTTATGGCCGCAATGAAAGCCTGCGAGTCGCAGTTGGCGACTGGGTTGAAGCGGGCGGCGTGATCGCCACCAGCGGCCGTGGTACCGATCAGCGCGAAGGCTTGTACTTCGAGCTGCGCCGCGAAGGCAAGGCGGTGGACCCCGCCAACTGGGTGCAGCGATAGGAAACAGGATTTTTCACATGCAGCAACAAGTCATCACAACCGGGTGGAAGCACCGCATGACGCTGGCGGCGATCTGCCTGCTACTCGCCGCACCGCCGCTGGCAAAGGGCAACACGGACAGGGACCCGGCGCCTGAGACGGAACCAGCGCCCACGCTGGCCCAGCTGCGAACCTTTGCCGACGTATTCAACATCGTACGCAAGCACTATGTCGACGCCACGCCCAGCAAACAGCTGCTGGATGCTGCACTGCTGGGCATGCTGGAAGAACTGGACGATTACAGCGCTTTTGTTCCGGCGGCTGAGCCGACTGCACCCAAGGCCGCCGCAGGCCCGGCGCCCGGTGACCCAGCCGGCAGCATCGGCGCACAGGTACAGGTTCGTGAGCAACGACTGGTCATCAGCAAGGTGTTCACGCACGGGGCGGCCT
>JABSSV010000048.1 GCA_013213875.1 Lysobacterales bacterium | reverse complement strand
CGGGTGCTTGACAGTCGGGCAACAGAGACGGACACTTGATATCTATTAAGTGTTTCATTTCATGAAGATAGACTGCTTTTATAGAAATACAGGCAACATGAGCACTGGCGTATGAGTGATAACGAGCAAGGTACTGACGGCAAGATTCTGTACTGTTCTTTCTGCGGAAAATCCCAACACGAGGTTCGCAAGCTAATCGCGGGTCCGAGCGTCTACATCTGTGACGAGTGTGTGGAACTGTGTAATGACATTATCCGCGAAGAGCTTGAGGATGCAGGCATTGCCGACCGCGAGCAACTTCCTATTCCCAAGGAAATTCACGCCTTTCTCGATGAATACGTGATCGGTCAGGAAGAAGCCAAGAAGGTTCTTTCCGTGGCGGTCTACAACCACTACAAACGTCTCGAGCCTGGTCGCCGCGGTGATGACGCGATTGAGCTGACGAAAAGCAATATCCTGCTGATCGGGCCTACCGGTTCTGGTAAAACGCTGCTGGCCGAAACACTGGCGCGCATGCTGAACGTACCTTTCACCATCGCCGATGCCACCACGCTGACCGAAGCGGGCTATGTGGGTGAGGACGTAGAGAACATTATTCAGAAGCTGCTCCAGAAATGTGATTATGACGTGGAGAAAGCCCAGACCGGGATCGTCTATATCGATGAGATCGACAAGGTTTCCCGCAAGGCTGAAAACCCGTCCATTACCCGTGATGTGAGCGGTGAGGGCGTCCAGCAGGCACTGCTGAAGCTTATTGAAGGTACCATCGCGTCGGTGCCGCCCCAGGGCGGACGCAAGCATCCGCAGCAGGAGTTTCTACAGGTCGACACCGGGCAAATTCTGTTTATCTGTGGCGGCGCCTTTGCGGGCCTGGAAAAGGTCATTCAGGATCGCTCCAGCAAATCCGGCATCGGTTTCTCAGCCGAGGTGAAGTCACAGGAGGCCCAGCCCGATGTGGGTGAGTTGCTAGCGGACGTTGAGCCGGAGGACCTGGTCAAATACGGTTTGATTCCAGAATTTGTCGGACGCCTGCCGGTGGTCGCCACCTTGCGCGAACTAAGCGAAGACGCGCTGGTGAGAATTCTCGTCGAGCCCAAGAACGCGCTGGCCAAGCAGTATGGCCTGCTGTTCGAAATGGAAGGCTGCGAGCTGGACATCCGCGAGGACGCGCTGCACGCCATCGCGCGCCGGGCCATGGCACGGAAGACCGGTGCGCGGGGATTGCGGACCATCCTCGAGTCCGTATTACTCAACTCCATGTATGAGCTGCCTTCCATGGAAGGCGTGTCCAAGGTGGTGGTAGACGAAACCGTCATTGATGGTGATGCCGAACCGCTGATGCTCTATGAGAACCAGGCCCAGCAAGCTACCGGTAGCGAGTAGGCTATCCGCTTGAACCAATGAAAGCGGGCGCTTCAAGCGCCCGTTTTTTTTGCCCCGGCATTGGCGCCAAAACTTTTTATTGTGCCCAGGCTGGCTGGGTAGGAGAGCGTATCTCTCTGGCCTCCTGGATCTCTAAGGGCGCTCGGCGGTTTCATTGTCTGGCCGTTTGAATTTATGCTGCGAGACTCCCATATGAGATGTAGCGAAGGTTGATTGGTATCGCCTTCATTTATTCTTAAGTTCCAACGGCGCGGCGTTTCTGGCCGTGCCACGCACCGGAAGATTGCATGTCTGATATCGAAACAAGCACCGTCGCTGTCCAACCCACACCGGTTTTGAGCCTGCGTGATGTGGTGGTCTACCCCTACATGGTGATTCCACTGTTCGTTGGGCGTGAGCGCTCAATTCAGGCTCTGGATCAGGCCATGAACGTCGATAAGCGCATCTTGCTGGTCACCCAGCGCAGCCCGGATCTGGACGAGCCGGGTGCGGATGACCTGTACGCCGTGGGTACGCTGTCGACCGTTTTGCAGCTGCTGCGCCTGCCCGATGGCACCACGAAGGTGCTGGTCGAGGGGGGTGAGCGCGTTCGCATCACGGAGCTGTCGGATGCGGATGGCTATTTTGAGGCGAGCTGGGAGCCGCTGGCGGACGAGGGCAGCCCGGACAAAGAGCTGGAAGTGGCCATGCGCTCGCTGGTCGGTGTTTTCGAGCAGTACGTGAAACTGAACCGCAAGATTCCACCGGAGCTGTTGACCACGCTGGCCGGCATTGACGACCCGTCGCGGCTGGCTGATACGGTGGCGGCACATCTTTCCATTCGGCTGGAACAAAAGCAGGAACTGCTGGAAATGGGCAGTGCTTTTGACCGTATCGAGCATCTCATGGGTCTGGTGGAAGGTGAGATGGAGGTCTTGCAGCTCGAAAAGCGGATTCGTGGCCGGGTCAAGACGCAGATGGAAAAGTCCCAGCGCGAGTACTATCTGAATGAGCAGATGAAAGCCATCCAGAAAGAGCTTGGTGATCTGGATGATGCGCCCAATGATCTGGAAGATCTCGAGCGCCGCATTCAGGAAGCCGGCATGAGTGAGGAGGCGCTGAAGAAGTCCACCTCTGAACTGAACAAACTCAAGATGATGTCACCCATGTCCGCAGAAGCGACCGTGGTGCGTAACTACATCGACTGGGTTCTGTCGGTGCCCTGGAAGAAGCGCTCGCGCATCCGTAAGAAGCTGGATCAGGCTGAAGACATTCTCGAAGCGGATCACTACGGGCTGGACAAGGTCAAGGAACGGATCCTGGAATATCTGGCCGTGCAGCAGCGCGTGAAGGCCATGAAAGGGCCGATCCTGTGTCTTGTGGGCCCACCCGGTGTGGGTAAGACCTCCCTCGGGCGTTCCATCGCCAAGGCCACGGGGCGCAAATTTGTGCGCATGAGTCTCGGTGGTGTTCGGGATGAAGCGGAAATCCGCGGTCACCGGCGCACCTACATCGGCTCCATGCCCGGGCGCCTGGTCCAGAATCTGGCCAAGGTGGGTACGCGCAATCCGCTCTTCATGCTTGATGAGCTGGACAAAATGTCCATGGATTTTCGGGGTGATCCTTCCTCGGCGCTGCTAGAGGTGCTGGATCCCGAGCAGAACAATGCCTTCAATGACCACTATCTGGAGGTGGATCTGGATCTGTCCGAGGTCATGTTTATTGCGACCGCCAACTCCCTGAATATTCCCGGGCCTTTGTTGGATCGTATGGAAGTGATCCGGATTCCCGGTTACACGGAAGATGAAAAGCAGGCCATCGCCGAGCGCTATCTGTTGCCCAAGCAGATGGCCCAGCACGGTTTGAAAGAGGAAGAGGTGAGCGGGTCTGGCCAGGTCCTGCTGGACATTATCCGCTACTACACGCGCGAGTCGGGTGTGCGCTCCCTGGAGCGAGAGATCGCCAAGATCTGTCGTAAGGTGGTGAAACGCTTGGCCATGGAGCGCGATAAGACCTCATTGACGGTCACGGCGCGCAACCTTGAGTCCTATCTTGGGGTGCGTCGCTTCCGCTACGGCGTCGCTGAGGATACGAACGAAGTGGGTCAGGTCACCGGACTGGCCTGGACCGAGGTCGGCGGTGAGTTATTGACGCTGGAGGCAACGCTGGTGCCGGGTAAGGGTGCGCTCACGCTGACCGGACACCTGGGCGACGTGATGAAGGAGTCAATTCAGGCGGCCATGACCGTGGTGCGCAGTCGTGCTGAGTTGCTGGGTATTGACGAGGAGTTTTACAAGAAGTTCGATGCCCACGTGCATGTGCCCGAAGGCGCCACACCGAAGGATGGGCCCAGCGCCGGTATCGGTATGTGCACGGCATTGGTGTCGGCGCTAACGCGCATTCCGGTGCATGCAGACGTTGCCATGACCGGTGAAATCACCTTGCGCGGTAAGGTGCTGCCGATTGGTGGCTTAAAAGAGAAGCTTCTTGCAGCGCATCGAGGTGGCATGCGCATGGTGATTATTCCGAAGGAAAATGAGAAGGACCTGCCGGATATCCCCAAAAACATCATTCGCAAGCTGGACGTACGCCCCGTGAGTACCATTGACGAGGTGCTCAACCTCGCACTGGTCGAACTGCCGCAAGGTGAGACGGTGCGAGCCGAGGGAGATGCGGCGCGCCCGGACGGCGACAGCGACACGGGCTTACGCGCCCACTAGCGGATCAGCTGGCGTCCGGCAGACATTGTCTGTCGGACGTTTAAAGAATCGGGGCCAGGTAAAAAAGGTCCGTTCATCGCTTATTTTGCGTCCGCTATCTGTGGCTAATATTGCTCGTTTCCAACCAAATTAGACGCTTGGCTTGGCTAGCTCACAAACGACATTCACAAAGGCGCTGAAAAGTCGTTGCAACGCCTCTTGTGGGTGTATTAGTATCGTGCGCACACCGCCACCGGCTGAGGTCTGTAGCGGTCTCCGGGCCTAAAGGGAGCCCGGTACCGGGCAGCTTTTTTTGTTTCTGGCCGTGATCAAAAAACCCCGTATTAGCCCTACGCATTTTTCTACAGCTACTTGACATACTTGGAGTGCAAGAATGAACAAATCTGAACTGATCGATGCCGTTGCCGCGGCAACTGGCCTGACCAAGGCCGATGCCGGTCGTGCTCTGGACGCCACCACCGACGCCATCGCTTCCGCTCTCCAGCAGGGCAACCAGGTCTCTCTGGTCGGCTTTGGTACCTTCACTGTGCGTCATCGCGCAGCGCGCACGGGCCGTAACCCGCGCACCGGGGAAACGATCGAAATCAAAGCGTCAAATAACCCAGCATTTAAGGCTGGCAAAGCGCTTAAGGATGCCGTAAACTAGCGCGCCTTTCGCAGGGTGCTTAGCTCAGTTGGGAGAGCATCGCCCTTACAAGGCGAGGGTCGGCGGTTCGAGCCCGTCAGCACCCACCAGTTGTAAACAGTCTAGGAGTGGTAGTTCAGTTGGTTAGAATACCGGCCTGTCACGCCGGGGGTCGCGGGTTCGAGTCCCGTCCACTCCGCCACTGATCGAGAAGGGCGCCCATGGCGCCCTTTTCTTTAATCGGCGCCGCCACAAGAACACCTGCGTTCTTGTGGCCCGGCAGTCACCGAGCGTATGCCGGCTGCCGCGCCCCAACGCCCGTTCATGGTCATGCGCTAGCGGGCACTAAAAACGGATATTGCCAACCATGGTTCTGCAGTCAATTCGTGATCGCCTGACGGGCGTTCTGGCCTTTGTGATTCTGGGCTTGCTCGTAATCCCTTTCGCCTTTGTCGGCGTCAATGAGTATTTTTCCAGCGGTAGTCTTAATCAGGTTGCGCTGGTGAACGACGAAGAGATCACCTTTGATCAGTTCAACCAGAGCTTTTTGAACTATCGTCGTCAGCGCCAGCAGCAGCTGGGCGCGGCATTTGATCCGGAGGCCTTTGATGGCCTGATCGCTCGCCTTGAGCACCTGGACCGGATGATTGATGAGGAACTCTTGCGCCAGGCTGCGGTGGCGCTCGGCTACGATGTAGACAACACGCTGCTCGCAGAGCAGATTCGCACCATTCCGGCTTTTCAGGTGGACGGCGTCTTTAATTCGGATGTGTATCAGGCGCGGCTGCTGGCGGAGGGTTTGACCATTTCGCAGTTCGAACAGCAGTTACGCCAGGCCGCCATTATGGAAACGCTGCCGCGCGGTATCTTGGAGTCCAGTTTCGCCACGCCGCTGGAGGCTGAGCGCTTGATCGGCCTGTTGCAGCAGCAACGTGGCTTCGATGCGGTGACCGTGCCCGCTGACCCGGCCAGCATCGACACGGAGTTTTCTGACGACGAGATAGCGGGCTGGTTTGCAGATAACCAGCAGCGCTTTATGACCGAGGAACAACTTACCATTGAGTACCTCGAGCTGAACGCCGATCGTTTTCCCCCGGCCGAAGCGCCTGATGAAGCGGTGCTTCAGGCCAGCTACGAGGCTCAGAAAGGTCGCTTTCTGGTACCGGAGCAGCGTGAGGTCTCACATATCCTGATTGAGGTGCCGGCGACGGCGTCCAGCACGGAGCTTGAGCAGGGCCGGCTTGAAGCAGAGGTGCTGAGTCAGCGCGCGAAGGCGGGCGAGGATTTTGCCACGCTGGCCATGGACAATTCCGAGGACATCGGCTCCGCCAGTGCCGGCGGTAGTCTTGGCTTGCTGGAACAGGGCATCATGCCGGAAGCCTTTGAAGCGGCTGTTTACGACCTGACTCTGGCGGACCCCATTTCCGAACCGATTCAAACCGGCTTTGGCTGGCACGTGATTTTGCTGACCGGTATCGAGCCTGCTAGCGGCATGGACTTTGAAGCGGCACGAGAGGTCTTATTGGAAGAGGCGCAGCAGGAGCAGGCTGAGCGTCAGTTCCTGGAGTTTGCAGACCGTCTGGTCGATATCGTCTATGAGGATCCCACCACGCTGGAGGCAGCGTCGCTGGATCTGGAACTGGATATCCAGACGGAAGGCCCCTTCACCCGTGCGGGCGGTTTTGGTGTGAGTGCAGAACCAGCGGTACTGTCCGCGGCGTTTTCTGATCTGGTGCTGGAGCAGGGTTCCGCCTCGGATCTGATTGAGTTGAGCCCGACCCGCGCCGTGGTGCTGCGCGTACTGGAGCATGAGCCAGTGCGGGCACAGACCCTGGACGAGGTGCGTGATCAGGTGCTGGCCTTGCTTCGGCAGGAGCGGGCAGAAGCGCTGGCCCGAGCACAGGCTGACAGCATGCTGGCCCGTGTGGCAGCAGGCGAGGAACTGGCTGCGGTGGCGGAAGAGGCTGGCCTCATTGTGGTGAACGTGGCGGCCGCGCGTCGTCAGACCATGAGCCCGGATCCTGTGGCCGTGCAGAACGTTTTCAAGTTGCCGCGTCCCGCTGAAGATAGCCCGGGCTACCATGTGGTTGACGCGGCCAACGGTTCCGCCTTGATCATTCTTCGTTCCGTTACCGATGGTGAGGTAGACGAGGCGAGTGGCTTTGGCAGCGCGCAGGCCGGTCAGATGATGGGTACGGTGGTCGGCAGCGTCGAGAGCAACGCGTTGATCCAACAGCTCCGCGAAGCCGCCTCGGTGAGTATTTTTGAGGATCGGCTCGGCGTCTCGCGTTAGGTCCAAGTATTCCATAGAAAAAAGCGGCCTCCGGGCCGCTTTTTTTTTGCGCCGTTGGCGCCCTGGATCTAGGACAGGTCGGGGATGCCCAGAATGTTGTAGCCGGAGTCCACATAGGTGATCTCGCCGGTGACGCCGGAGGCGAGGTCTGAGCACAGAAAGGCAGCCACATTACCCACTTCTTCAGCGGTAATTGTCCGCCGCAGCGGCGCGCTGTGGGTGATGTGTTCGAGAATCTTGCGGAAGTTGCCGATACCGGCCGCCGCCAGGGTCTTAATGGGTCCGGCTGAGATACCATTGACGCGAATGCCCTCAGGGCCGAGGCTGTTGGCCATATAGCGCACATTCGCCTCCAGCGAGGCCTTGGCCAGGCCCATGACGTTATAGCCGGGCAGGGCGCGCAGGGCGCCCAGATAGCTCAGCGTCAAGCAGGCTGCCTGACGGCCCTGCATCATGCTGCGACCGGCTTTGGCCAGCGCGGCGAAGCTGTAGGAAGAAATATCATGCGCAATCTTGAAGCCTTCGCGCGTCACCGCGTCCATGTAGTCGCCCTGGATTTGCTCTCGGGGCGCGAAGCCAACGGCGTGCACCAGAATGTCATAGCCGTCCCAGTGTTTGGCCAGGTCCCGGTAGACCTGATCAATCTGTTCATCGTGCGCGACATCCAGAGGCAGAACGATCTGTGAGCCGGTCTGCTCGGCGATGCGGTCGACCCGTGATTTCAGTTTTTCCGTCTGGTAGGTAAAAGCCAGTTCGGCCCCCTGACGATGCATGGCTTCTGCGATACCCCAGGCGATGGAACGGTTACTCGCCACGCCCACGATCAGGGCGCGCTTGCCGGCAAGAAATCCCATGGTTTTCTCCTTTCTTATTGGTTTCTCAGCGTCCGCACCGCCCTGGCTAGGGGGGGCGGCGCCGATGGTGGTTTTAACGGTCGTAGCTGAGCGCCTGTGCAGCGCCATGCTCGATAACCTCGCTGCCATCAAAGGCCAGAGCGCCGTTTACCCAGGTGGACACCACACGGCCCTGGAAACGACGGCCCTCAAAGGGCGTCCAGCCGATATGCGCGCGCTGACGTTCCTGTGTCGCGGCGGTCTCGCCCTGCAGGTCAACCAGCACCAGGTCGGCCCAGTAGCCTTCGCGAAGATAGCCCCTGTCCTTGACGTCGAATCGTTCCGCTGGGTTGTGCATGCCCTTGGTGACCAGGTTGGTGAGCGATAATTTGCCACGCGCTACCAGATCCAGACTGCCGACCAGCACGTCCTGCACCAGTGGCAGGCCAGCCGGGGCTTTGAAGTAGTCATTCGTACTTTTTTCTTCCAGCGTATGCGGGGCATGGTCTGTGGCCAGAATATCGATACGCCCGTCATCCAGCGCGGCCAGCAAGCCGGCCTGGTCGGCAGCGGTCTTGATGGCCGGATTGCACTTGATGCGATTGCCGAGCGTAGCGAAATCTGCATCGGTGAAGTGCAGAAAGTGAATGCAGGTCTCTGCGGTGATTTTTTTGCCGGCCATGGGGCCTGGTTCAAAGAAGTCCAGTTCGCGCGCTGTGGTCAGGTGCAGCACGTGTAGGCGGGCCTCATGTTCGCGGGCCAGGGAGGTGGCCATCTCGGTAGAGGCATAGCAGGCCTCTGCGCTGCGAATTTTTGGGTGCAGTTCGACCGGGATTTCCCGGCCGTAGCGGGCCTCAGCGGCGGCGATGTTCTCCTCAATCATGGGCGAATATTCGCAATGCGTCGCAATCACCAGCGGGCAATCGCGAAAGATCAGGGACAGCACTTTCTCGTCATCCACCAGCATATTGCCCGTGCTGGCCCCCATAAAGACTTTCACGCCGCAGGCCAGGTGGGGGTTTACGGCGCGTACGTCCTCGATATTGTTGTTACTTGCGCCCAGATAAAACCCCCAATTGGCGGCCGCGTGTTCCCGCGCTACCGCGTGCTTCGCCTCCAGCGCCGCCTCGTTGGTCGTGGTGGGGTTGGTATTCGGCATGTCCATGAAGCTGGTGACCCCACCCGCCACGGCGGCTCGGGATTCACTGCGGATGCTGCCCTTATGCGGGGCGCCGGGATCCCGGAAGTGCACCTGATCGTCAATAAAGCCTGGCAGAAGGTGCAAGCCCTTGGCATCAACAACCTGGGCGTCTGCAGGCGCGCTGATTTGATCGCTGATGCGCTCGATACGTCCATTTTTGATCAGGAGATCGGCGCTAAAGATTTCCCCTTCGTTAACCAGGGTTGCATTGGTGATCAGTATTTGGCTCATGGATGGCCCCCGCGCACAGCCGATTTGAGGAACCGACGATTGTACCGTGCTTGAGCTTATGGCGGGGGCTGTTTGTCGGAACCGGGCACGGGATCAATGCCCCCTTCACAGAACGGGTGGCAGCGCAGAATGCGCTTCATACTCAGCCAGCTGCCACGGGCAGGGCCGTGGACGCGAATGGCTTCCTGCGCGTAGCGGGAGCAGCTTGGTGTGAAGCGGCAATGCATACCAATCAGCGGACTCAGGGTCAGTTGATAGAGGCGAATCATGGCCAGCAGCAGACGTTCCATGGGCGCAGCTTAGGCGCTTTTCGGCTCTGGAGCAAAAAACACTTGCTCCCGACTGGCGCTTCAGCTATAACATCGGTCTTTTCCCGCCCCTTCAGGCGCGTGGGACAAAAGAAAAAGCAATGAAATCATGGTTTTGTAATATAAACCTGAGAAGTTATAGGAGTTAATGCCGGATGTCCAGCACGCAAGTCAAGCTGCCCAAGGGCTACAAGCCCACGCAGAAAGAAGAATATATGTCAGCCAAACAGCTGGAATATTTCCGCCATAAGCTGCTTACCTGGCGCGATGAGTTGGTAGAGGAGTCCCGCGAGACCATCAGCAACCTGCAAGAAGAGGTTCGCGATGTGGGTGATGAAGCCGAGCGCGCGACCCG
>JABSSV010000047.1 GCA_013213875.1 Lysobacterales bacterium | reverse complement strand
CGCACGCCCATGACGGCCAGCTTCTCAAGATCTACACCGGCGGCGCGCAGGGCCTCCGTGTCCCCAACCGGTATACCGCTGACCCGCTCCATGACCATGATGGATTGCTTGCACCAGGGCCAGTACACCGCAGGAATATAGAGTTCTTTGGAATGTTCGAAGTTGCGGCGGAGTAAGGAGGCGTTGGCCGCCTCACGCTGCATGTCCAGTTCGTCCAGCAGGAAAGTTTCGAACTCACGCACCAGTTCGCTTGGGTGCACATGCTCGGCCGCGTGCCAGTAGCGCTCTGCCAGGCGGGCGATGGACTTCAGCAAATCGACATCACGCCGTAGGCTGGCTTCCATGTTGGGACGCACGACCTTGACCACCACCTCCGTACCGTCCGGCAGCGTGGCCGGATGCACCTGGGCAATGGAGGCGGATGCGAGCGGCGTTTCGTCGAAGCTCGAAAATGCTTCAGCGACGGGCTGACCCAGCGCGTCCTCCACCATGGCGCGGGCCTGTGCACCGGGAAAGGGCGGCACGCGATCCTGCAGCAGGGCCAGTTCTTCTGCTACATCGCGCGGAATCAGATCGCGGCGCGTAGAAAGGATTTGGCCGAACTTGACGTAGATGGGCCCCATCTCCTGCAGCGCCAGACGCAGCCGTTCGCCGCGCGGGCGCTCGGCGTTGGCCCGCGCGCCGGGCACCAGGCGGGTCAGCCAGCCCATGGGTCGGTAAAGGTGAATGGCGTGCAGCAGGTCGTCCAGCCCATAGCGCGCCAGGATCGCGCTGATGCGCAGCAGGCTCAAAAACTGACTCATGATTCTTCCGCGTCCGCGCGTTTGCGCTCCGCACGCGCCAGGCGCGCTTCGAAGCGGTCCAGATCGTCGCGCAGGTCATCAACTTCCCGGTTAAAGCCATCGATGGCATGCTGCGGTGCCAGCACATCAGACTCTTCGTTGAGAAAACGTCCGGTCATGGCCAGGGAATTCTGCGCCGCTGCGCGCAGACCGGAAAGGCCCTGCTTCAGACCTTCCGCGACCTGATGACCCAGCACGTCTCCGAAGATGCCGGTGAGCGGACTGCGCCAGTCCGGGTCCAGTGCGCTGAAGATTTTGCCCAGATCGCGGGCCAGCGTGGCATCACCCTCGATGCGAACGCCGGAACCGGGCAGGCCCCAATCACCCATATCGTCGGGTGCTGCCAGGTTGAACAGGGCCACCGGCGTGCCACTCACGCGCGCCGCGGGTTCGTCTTCAGAGTCCAGAGACACCTCAACGGCGCCGTAGGCAAAGTCCAGATACAGGGTGATGGCCAGTCCTTCCAGATCCAGTTGCAGCGTTTTGCCCTCAACCCGTTCCAGCCGCTCGGCGCTCGCCGGATCCAGCGCCAGCGCGCGATTGATAGCGGTCTCCAGCAGATCGGCCAGCAGGCCCGGCAGTGGTGTGCGGTAATCAGCCACGACGTCCTCGATGGATAGCCACCATGCCGCCGCTGAGGTTTTCATAGCGCACGGCTTGAAAACCCGCAGCGCGCATCATGGCTGCCAATTCCCGCTGGGGTGGGTGCTTGCGGATACTTTCGGCCAGATACTGATAGCTGTCCGCATCGTTGGCGACCAGCTTGCCCATCATAGGCAGCAGGCCGAAGGAGTAGCGATCGTAGAGTTTGCGTAGCGGCGCCGGGCGCACGCGCGAGAATTCGAGAATATGCACCTGACCGCCGGGCTTGAGTACGCGCCGCATTTCCCGCAGTGCGGCGGCTTTGTCCGTGACGTTGCGCAGGCCGAAGGCAATGGTGACCGCCTCGAAGCGGCGCGCTTCGAAAGGCAGCTGCTCGGCGTTCGCCAGCGCGTAGCGGATATTGCCCGTCAGGCCACGATCTTCCATGCGCCGGCGTCCGACGGCCAGCATGGCCGCGTTGATGTCCGTGAGTACCACTTCCCCGCTACCGCCCACACGGCGTGCCAGCAGTGCCGCGATGTCGCCGGTGCCGCCAGCCAGGTCCAGAACCGACTGACCGGCCTGCGTGTCGCTGGTGCCTACAAAATGGCGCTTCCAGAGCCGGTGAACGCCCAGGGACATGAGGTCGTTCATCACGTCATAGCTGTCGGCGACCGAGTCGAAGACGCCTTTAACGAGCTCAGCCTTGTCTTCTACCGGTACATCCCGATAGCCAAAGTGCGTGGTTTTGTCCGAGGCGCTGTTCACGATCTCTGCTCTCCAGCTGCTGCAGGCCCGGGCATGACGCCCAGGCTGCTCATTGTACGTGTGCCGGCGCGACCCCGCACGACCCCCGGCTAGAGAATATAGCGACTCAGATCTTCATTGCCGGCCAATTCGTCCAAGTGCTCATCCACGTAGGATGCATCCAGCTCAATCGTGGCGCCTGAGCGGTCTGGTGCATCGTAGGACAGGGTATCAAGGAGACGCTCCATGACCGTATGCAGGCGGCGTGCACCAATATTTTCCGTGCTTTCGTTCACCTTGAAAGCAATTTCCGCAATGCGCGCCACCGCATCATCGGTGAATGTCAGCTGCACCCCCTCTGTTTCCATCAGGGCGCCATATTGCTGCGTCAGCGAAGCCCGCGGCTCGGTCAGGATGCGCTGGAAATCGTCTGCGTTCAGAGCCCGCAGCTCCACCCGAATCGGCAGGCGGCCCTGCAGCTCGGGAATCAGATCCGAGGGCTTGGACAGATGGAAGGCGCCGGAGGCGATAAACAGGATGTGATCGGTTTTGATCATGCCGTAGCGTGTGGACACGGTGCAGCCTTCCACCAGCGGCAGCAGGTCGCGCTGCACGCCTTCCCGGGACACATCCGCGCCCTGGTACTCGGAGCGTTTGGCGACCTTGTCCAGTTCGTCCACAAACACGATGCCGTTCTGCTCCGCATTCTCCAGGGCCTGCTGTTTGATCTCTTCCTCGTTAACCAGCTTGGCCGCTTCTTCCTCTACCAGCACCGCATAGGCGTCGCCGATCTTCATCTTACGCTTCTGGGTTTTTTGGTTGCCCAGGTTCTGGAACATGCCCTGGAGCTGGCTGGCCATTTCTTCCATGCCCGGCGGCGTCATGATGTCCACGCCCAGCTGGGCGTTCACTTCAAACTCGATTTCCCGCTCATCGAGCTCGCCGGCCAGCAGTTTGCGGCGCATTTTCTGGCGCGTGGCTGAGTCATCCTGGCTTTCCGGCTGGGGCTCATTGGCAAAGCCGATGGAGCGCGGTTTTGGCAGTAGTAGGTCCAGAATGCGATCCCAGGCCGCATCTTCTGCCAGCGAGCGCACGCGTTCCATGGCCTGCTCGCGGGTCATCTTGACCGACATGTCCACCAGGTCACGGATGATTGATTCCACGTCCTTGCCCACATAGCCGACCTCGGTGAACTTGGTGGCCTCCACCTTGATAAAGGGCGCGTTGGCCAGCTGCGCGAGGCGGCGGGCGATTTCCGTTTTGCCGACTCCGGTAGGGCCGATCATCAAAATATTCTTTGGCGTGATCTCATTGCGCAGGTCTTCGCTGACCTGCATGCGACGCCAGCGATTACGCAGCGCAATGGCAACCGCGCGCTTGGCGTCGGCCTGGCTGATGATATGACGATCAAGTTCCGCGACGATTTCGCGAGGTGTCATTTGCGACATGGTCTGATTCCTGTGGCGCGCGCCGTTAGTCTGTGGTCAGCGTTTCAATGACCAGGTTGTTGTTGGTGTAGATGCAGATGTCTGCGGCAATACCCAGTGAGCGGCGCACGATGGCTTCGGCGTCCAGATCGCTGTCACCGAGCAGGGCCAGAGCGGCTGACTGGGCGAAGGCACCACCGGAGCCAATGGCAATCAGCCCCTGTTCCGGTTCCACCACATCACCGTTGCCGGTGATCAGCAGGGAGTTGTCTTTGTCGGCGATGGCCAGCAGCGCTTCCAGGCGCCGTAGCACGCGATCGGTGCGCCAGTCCTTGGCCATTTCCACGGCGGCACGAACCAGATGGCCCGAGTGCTTTTCCAGCTTGCCTTCGAAACGTTCAAACAGAGTGAAGGCATCT